>DASYOJ010000396.1:0-1558 GCA_036007925.1 Candidatus Nanopelagicales bacterium | reverse complement strand
AGGACCGGGACCGAGGCGATGCTCGTGGTCAGCAGCTCGGCGGACATGAAGTCAGGCTAGTGACCAAGCCCTACACATGCGAAGGGCGCTGTCACCACCTACGGTGCCGCCATGGCTTCGGTCCTGTGGTTTCGCCGCGATCTGCGCCTGCGCGACAACCCGGCGCTCCTTGCTGCCGTCGAGGCAGCGCGCGAGGACGGCGACGGACGCGTCGTGCCATTGTTCGTGGTCGATCCGCGGTTGTGGGATCCGGCTGGACCGGTGCGCCAGCGTTATCTGGTCGATTCGCTCGATGCACTCGGCGCGTCGGTGGATCGAAACCTACTGATCCGACACGGCGATCCGCGCGAGGTTGTGCCCGAGGTCGTGCAAGCAAGTGGTGCCCGCAGTGTGCATATTGCCGCTGACTACGGCCCATACGGCAGCACGCGAGATGAAGCAGTTGAAGCGGTCCTTGAGGTGCCCGTCGTTCGCACTGGATCGCCGTACGCGATCGCACCCGGGCGCGTGACCAAGGGAGATGGAGCGCCCTACCGGGTCTTCACCCCGTTCTACCGGGCCTGGCTCGCCCACGGCTGGCGCGCCCCAGCGGGAGATCCGCCATCGGACATCGACTGGTGGATGCCACTCGATTGCCAGGGTCGGCCGGAGGTCGTGGCGGGTGAGACCGCGGCAATCGAGTTGCCCCCCGCCGGTGAGCAAGCCGCGCTCGAGCGTTGGGACTGTTTTCGCTCCCATGGGCTCACCGACTACGACGACCTTCGCAATCGTGCCGACCTGGCCGGCACCTCGGCGATGAGTCACCACCTGAAGTACGGGGAGATTCATCCCCGAACAATGCTGGCCGACTTACACGATGACGACGATGGCTTTCGCCGCGAGATCTGCTGGCGGGAGTTCTACGCCGATGTGCTGCAGCAGAATCCGCGCTCGGCCGCCACGTCTCTCGACGAGAGATTCGACTCCATCATGCGATGGGAGAACGACGACGACGCCTTCACCGCGTGGGCCGAAGGGCGAACGGGCTTTCCGTTCGTCGATGCCGGAATGCGGCAATTGCGCGCTGAGGGCTGGATGCACAACCGCGTCCGAATGGTGGTTGCGAGTTTCCTGGTCAAGGACCTGCACCAGTCCTGGCAGCGCGGCGCCGGTGAGTTCATGTATTGGTTACGCGACGGAGACGTTGCGAGCAACTCCCACGGTTGGCAGTGGACTGCCGGGTGCGGAACCGATGCCTCGCCGTTCTACCGCGTGTTCAACCCGGTCACCCAGGGTCTGAAGTTCGACCCCGACGGCGATTACGTGCGTCGCTACATTCCTGAACTGCGGCACCTGCCGGGCAAGACAGCACACGAGCCCTGGGACGTGTTGGGTGGCTACGACCACGGCTATCCCGACCGCATCGTGGACCACAAGGCCGAGCGCGAGGCCGCGCTGGCGGACTTCGCGGCCATCAAGCGCACCTGAGCTGCCTGGCCGGTTCACCCGCGCGCCGTAGGGTGCGCCCCATGCCCACCTTGGCCGTGCTGTCGATGAAAGGCGGCGTCGGGAAGACGAC
>DASYOJ010000395.1:0-1558 GCA_036007925.1 Candidatus Nanopelagicales bacterium | reverse complement strand
AGGACCGGGACCGAGGCGATGCTCGTGGTCAGCAGCTCGGCGGACATGAAGTCAGGCTAGTGACCAAGCCCTACACATGCGAAGGGCGCTGTCACCACCTACGGTGCCGCCATGGCTTCGGTCCTGTGGTTTCGCCGCGATTTGCGCCTGGGTGACAATCCCGCGCTGCTCGCCGCCGTGGAGGCCGCCCGCGAGGACGGTGATGGGCAGGTGGTGCCGTTGTTCGTGGTTGATCCGCGGTTGTGGGATCCGGCTGGACCGGTGCGCCAGCGTTACCTGGTCGATTCGCTCGATGCACTCGGCGCGTCGATGGATCGCAACCTGCTGATCCGCCACGGCGATCCGCGCGAGGTGATCCCTGAAGTGGTTCGGGCCAGCGGCGCGAGCAGCGTGCACATCGCCGCCGACTACGGCCCGTACGGCACCCAGCGCGACCTCGCGGTCGAAGCAGCGATCGATGTGCCGCTGGTGCGCACCGGATCGCCGTACGCGATCGCACCCGGACGCATCACCAAGGCAGACGGAACCCCCTATCGCGTCTACACACCGTTCTACCGAGCGTGGCTGGCCCACGGCTGGCGTGCCCCAGCGGGAGATCCGCCATCGGACATCGACTGGTGGATGCCGCTCGATTGCCAGGGTCGCCCGCAGGTCGCGGCGGGTGAGAGCTCGGCCATCGAGTTACCGCCCGCCGGTGAGCGCGCGGCGCTTGAGCGTTGGGAGAACTTCCGTGCCGACGGGCTCGCAAACTACGACGATCTACGCAACCGTGCCGACCTCGCGGGTACGTCGTCGTTGAGTCACCATCTGAAGTACGGGGAGATCCATCCCCGCACGATCTTGGCCGACCTCACCGACGCAGACGACGGCTACCGGCGGGAGATCTGCTTCCGGGAGTTCTACGCCGATGTGCTGCAGCAGAACCCGCGCTCGGCCGCCGTGTCCCTCGACGAGCGATTCGACACCACCATGCGGTGGGAGAACGACGACGACGCCTTCGCCGCGTGGGCCGAAGGGCGAACCGGGTTTCCGTTCGTCGATGCCGGAATGCGGCAATTGCGCGCTGAGGGCTGGGTGCACAACCGCGTCCGAATGGTGGTTGCGAGTTTCCTGGTCAAGGACCTGCACCAGTCCTGGCAGCGCGGCGCCGGTGAGTTTATGTATTGGTTGCGCGACGGAGACGTTGCGAGCAACTCCCACGGTTGGCAGTGGACTGCCGGGTGCGGAACCGATGCCTCGCCGTTCTACCGCGTCTTCAACCCGGTCACCCAGGGTCTGAAGTTCGACCCCGACGGCGATTACGTGCGTCGCTACATTCCCGAACTGCGGCACCTGCCGGGCAAGACAGCACACGAGCCCTGGGACGTGTTGGGCGGCTACGACCACGGCTATCCCGACCGCATCGTGGACCACAAGACCGAGCGCGAGGCCGC
This sequence comes from Candidatus Nanopelagicales bacterium, assembly GCA_036007925.1. GTDB lineage: Bacteria > Actinomycetota > Actinomycetes > S36-B12 > S36-B12 > S36-B12. The sequence continues at coordinate 125 of DASYOJ010000395.1, read as the reverse complement.
GCTGGCGGACTTCGCGGCCATCAAGCGCACCTGAGCTGCCTGGCCGGTTCACCCGCGCGCCGTAGGGTGCGCCCCATGCCCACCTTGGCCGTGCTGTCGATGAAAGGCGGCGTCGGGAAGACGAC
>DASYOJ010000394.1:0-3744 GCA_036007925.1 Candidatus Nanopelagicales bacterium | reverse complement strand
TGCGGCCTTTGCGCTCGTGCAGGCGCCGCAACCGCGCGACCGTGGGCGAGCGGGTACTGGTGAGCGCCTCAGGCTGCGGTGGCGGGGAGTGCGTCACGCGCGATGTCGACCAGTGCCGCAAACGCCTGCGGATCGTTGACGGCCAGTTCGGCCAGCATGCGTCGATCCACCTCAATCTCCGCGGCCTTGAGCCCTTGGATAAAGCGGTTGTAGGTCATTCCCTGCGCGCGCGCTGCCGCGTTTATGCGCTGGATCCATAGCCTGCGAAAATCACCCTTGCGAGTGCGCCGGTCCGCATAGGCGTAGACCATCGAATGGGTGACCTGCTCCTTGGCTTTGCGATAAAGCCGCGAACGCTGACCGCGATAGCCAGACGCGCGATCGAGAACTTCGCGACGCTTCTTGTGCGCATTAACTGAGCGCTTGACGCGTGCCATGGCGTCCTCCTGTTGTAGTGGGTAGTGGATAGAGCGGATATGGGATCTGTCGAGACGCGGCCCTTTCGGGTGCGATGGCTGCGCTTTATCGCAGCTAGTTATCGCAACTAGCGTCCCAGAAGCTTGTTGACCTTCTTGATGTCTGCCTTGGAAACGACTTCGTCGGACATGAGTCGCCGGGTGCGCTTGCTGGACTTGCTCTCCAGTAGGTGTCGCCGGTTCGCCTGCTCGTGGGTCACTTTCCCTGAGCCGGTCACCTTGAAGCGCTTTTTGGCCCCGCTGTGAGTCTTCTGCTTGGGCATGATGCCCTCCTTGTCTGCTATTGAACCCGGGACGGGTCCGCCTCGGTGGCTTCCTCGCGGCCGGTTTCGACCTTGGCTTGCTTGACGACTTCGGACTTGCGCTTGTGCGGCGCTAGGACCATCAACATGTTGCGGCCATCTTGTTTGGGGGCCGCTTCGACGAAACCGAGCTCCTCGACATCCTCGGCGAGTCGAGCCAACAGACGCAGACCAAGTTCGGGACGACTTTGTTCGCGTCCGCGGAACATGATCGTGATCTTGACTTTGTCGCCGCCTTTCAAGAATCGCTCCACGTGACCCTTCTTCGTTTCGTAGTCATGCGGGTCGATTTTGGGGCGGAGCTTCATCTCCTTGATGACGGTGTGGGTCTGGTTTCGGCGGGATTCGCGTTCCTTCAGGGCCGCTTCGTACTTGTACTTCCCGAAGTCCATGAGCTTGCACACCGGTGGCTTGGCCATTGGAGCGACTTCGACGAGGTCCAAGTCCGCTTCAACGGCTAGACGCAGGGCATCTTCGATACGCACGATGCCCACTTGCTCGCCGTTGGGACCCACGAGGCGCACCTCGGGGACGCGGATCTTGTCGTTGATCCGTGGTTCGACGCTGATGGCGCCTCCTTGCTGCCGGTGCTTCGCTGCCTCGGCGGTTGCCGTGGCCGTCTTGATCGGCGCGGAGACGACGAGACCTCCGCTGCAGCGCAAGCGGAGGTCCGATGAGCCGGTAGCGCGCACCTGCGCCCTACCGCGTAGGACCCAAACGATCAAAAATCGTCAGGTGGGAACCGGGGTTCCGCTTGCGGTGGTGCCCGATGCCGGGGTGGCCCCGGCGACGAGCAGATGCAAGGGTACCAGTCGTGTCGGATACCCCTGCAGAAGTGCCTGCTGACTTCGTTGCCCTAGATATCGGTGACGTTCCCGCTGTGGAAGTCGTCTTGACCCTGGCCATGCACCTGATGACCGCATCGGCTGTTGCCTGCGGGCTGGCCGAGAACGAAGACGGAAGCCCGCGCGAGGCCGACCTCGCCGAGGCCCGGATCCTGATCAACGCGCTGGCGGCGCTGGTCACCGCCAGCGCCCCCGACCTCGGTTCGGTTCATGCTGCTCCGTTGCGGGATGGCTTGAGCGCAGTCCAGCGCGCCTTCCGCGAGGCTTCCGCTTACCCCGATCCGCCCGGCGAGGGACCAGGCGAGCGTTACACGGGGCCGGTTAACTGACAGACGGGTAACCGGCTGCTAGGCGGACGCGTGGATCGCGATCCCCGAGGGCACCAACGCCAGCACGCGCGCGGTTGCATTGCTGCCCTGCACGATCGACGCGATGTGTTCGGCGCTCACCGAATCAGAGGCAATCCGTAACTGATCACGCGTGGCTTCCACCGTGGTTGCACCCGATCCCACCGCGGCATCCAACATCTCCTGCACCAGGATTGCAGCGTGCGCGATCCGGTCTTTGCCGGCGAGGTCGAGTAGGTCGGCTTCAACCACGACGGTCCGCTGCGGGCCGGCGACATCGATCACAAGAGCTTCGCAGCCATCCTCAAGTGCTGCGTTCGCGGCATCAGGGCCACTCACCGGGACTGGACGGGCATCTCGATCCCACGCCTGCAGGGAATCCAGTCCCGTGAAGGCAAGCAGGCCACGGCGGCCGTCGGTGGTAACCATCGAGACCACGGACATGTGGCTGGACTTATCCGCGCCGGTTTCGTCCACCTCATCCGCGGTGGCCACGATCGCCACGAGGACTCGTCCCGCACGTAGCGCTGCGAGGAGTTCATCGGGGGCGCTGGCCGTCCGGATTCGCTCATCCGGGGAACCGTCATCGGTGGCCGGGTCGATGCCGGGGTTGCCCGCCTGGTTCCCGGGTCGCTGTGCCACCTCGCCAGCGTAGGCGCGACAATCCGCCAGTGACGAGCACCTCCCCGCACCCTGCGAAGGTGCGCTCTACCGCCGCTGTGTTGTCGGTGGTTGTGCTCGTGGCACTGAACTTGCGTCTGGCACTGTCCAGCCTCCCGGCAGTGGCGACCGAGATCAAAGCGCAAACCGGGTGGAACGATGCCGTAATCGGAACGCTCACCACCGTTCCGGTGCTGTGCATGGGGTTGTTCGCACTCACCGTGCCTCGACTCGCGGCCGTGACCGGGCGCAGGCGAGCGGTCGCGTTAGGACTCCTTGCGATGGCCTTCGGGTTGGGTTTGCGATCCGCTGGTGCGCTCGCGGCGACGCTGTTCTTGTCAGCGCTCCTGGCCGGGATCTCGATCGCGATCCTCGGTGGGCTAGTCCCAGGCATCGTGCGCGCGCAACTGTCCTCATCCCTGGGCACCGCCACAGCACTGTGGACCGCCGCGATGATGGGCGGTGCGGCCTTGGGTGCGGCAGCCACCTTGCCGCTCGCGGATGCGCTCGGAGGGTGGAATCGCGCGCTGGCGTTCTGGGCGATTCCGGCAGTCGTGGCGCTTGTGGCTTGGAGCCTGTTGGAACGTGGTGTTGCCAGCGACGATCGCCCGGCGAACACACCGCGGTTGCGCGACCTGCCGTGGCGCAGCCCAATCGCCTGGTCTTTGACAGCCTTTATGACACTGAACTCGATCGTGTTCTACAGCGCACTCGCGTGGATCGCACCGTCCTACGCAGAGCGGGGATACACCCCTGCGGTCGCCGGAGTGTTCTTCGGAATCTTCACCGCAGCACAGATCGCTGGCGCTCTTGTCTTGCCCTCGCTTTCGCATCGACTGCCGTATCGCCGGACTTTGTTCACCACGAGCGTGTTGGTGTGCGCGGCGGCGATCGCGTCCATCGGAATCGCTCCGAATTTCGCACCGCCGTTGGTGCTGGCCCTCGTCGGATTCACGTTGAGTGGCAGTTTCGCGATGGCGCTGGGCCTACTCAGCGAGTATTCGGTCGATGCGCCGTCCTCTGCGCGACTCACCGCAATGGCCTTCTTTGTTACCTACACCGTTGCTGCCTTCGGGCCGTTCGTGGCCGGCGCGATCATGGATGCAGCCGATTA
>DASYOJ010000393.1:0-7735 GCA_036007925.1 Candidatus Nanopelagicales bacterium | reverse complement strand
AGGTCGTCGACAGCGGCAAGTTCACCGAACCGCTTGGTCAGGTGGGAAAGGTGTAGGTCCTCCACCTGGCGTCGCTGTTCCATCGACCGCCTTTCGTCGCCGTGCTGCCCGTGCAGCGGCAGACTAGTTGCCGATGGCCCGCTGGAACAGCCGCTCGTACTGCTCGTTCTGCTCCGGGGTCAAATCCATGAACACGTAGGTCTGGTCCAAGAACTCCTCGGTCGGAAAGATGTAGGGGTTCTCGGCCAGTTCGGGATCGATCGCCACCATCGCCTCTTGGGCGCCGGAGACCGGGCATAGGTAGTTGATGTAGGCGGCGACCTCGGCGGCAACTTCCGGGTCGTAGTAGAAGTTCATGACCGCTTCGGCGTTCTTCTTGTGCGTGGAGACCGACGGCACCAGCATGTTGTCGGTCCACAGCGTGCCGCCGGACTCTGGCAGCGCGAACGCGAAGTCATCGCCAAGGGCGAAGATGTCACCGGACCAGCCGATGACACCGATGACGTCGCCGCTTTCGAGCGCAGCGAGGTAATCGTTGCCGGTCACCTGGCGCACCTGGCCGCTGTTCACCTGTTCGGTGAGCGCATCGATGGCCTGCTGGAACTGCGCCTCGGTGAAGTTGGACGGATCGTTGCCCTGCCAGGCGATGATGCAACCCATGGTGTCGCGCATTTCCGTCAGCAGCGTGATGCGCCCAGCCAACGCCGGGTCGAAGAGCTGATCCAGGCTCGTCATCTCGTTGCTTCCGGTTGCGTCCTGGAACGCGGAGATGTTGTAGCCCAGGCCGGCGAAGCCTCCCTGCCACGGCAGCGTGTAGTCACGCGGCTTGTCGAAGGAGACATCCTGCAACCGCGGAATGAGGTTGGCGGAGTTGGGGATGTTGGCCTTGTCGAGCTTTTGGGCGAATCCGTTTTGGATCCACAAGCCGGCCATCCAGTCGGTGAGCACCACGAGGTCGCGTTCGATGTCCTGGCCCTGCTCGAGCTGGGTGCGAACCTTGGCGTAGAACTCGTTGTTGTCGTTGACGTCTTCGGTGTAGGTGACGTCGATGCCGGACTCTTGCTGGAAGCGCTCCAAGGTCGGGTAGGCACCGGTGTCTTCGTCGATGTCCATGTACTCGACCCAGTTGGACCAGTTCACGATGGGCTCGGAGTCTGAGAGGTCCTGCACCCCGCTGGCCGTTGCCTCAGCGGTGGGCTCCGCGGTGGCCTCTGCTGTCGATTCGGCCGAACCGGAGTCTCCCCCCGCGCCACACGCTGCCGCGGTCGCGGCGGCGGCGGAGATACCCGCTGCCTGCAACAACCGGCGCCGGGACAAAGACGAACGCATCGTGCCCGCAAGAGCGGCGATCATCTCGGGACTGTGCCGTGACATAGCCATAACAGCGATCCTTCCGGTGAGGTGACCACCGGAATCTATCCCCCCGCGCTCCTGGATAGGAACTTTTCTGCATCACTTTTTGGCGACGAAAACCTCGAACTAGTTCTCCTCGGAATCAGCCCAAACTCAGGTGGAGGCGCAGCGCAGCGTCCAAACGTCGAATTTCTGCGGGATCGAGGAATCCGAGCCGCCCCTGGAGGCGAGTGAGGGATACAGATCGCACTTGCTCGGCCTGAGCCTTCGACGGCATCGTCAACCCGGCTGAGGGTGACTCCACCAAGACCTGGAATGGGTGCACCACCTCGGTGTTCGAGGTGAGCGGAACCACTGTGACGACACCCTCGGAACGGATCGCACCGGCATTGGCGCCATTGCTGCTGACGATCACGACCGGGCGCACCTTCGCAGCCTCGGACCCGACCGCCGGATCCAGCACCGCCCAGTACACCTCACCTCGAAGCATAGATACCCCTAGGCCAGCCCATCACCGGCCACCGGATCCCAGAGGTCGGCCTCTCCCGATGCGTTCCACTCGGCGAACGCCTGGGCATAGTCATCCGATAATTCCGACTCCCGGAGCGCTCGAATTGCTGCGGCAACCGCCGCAGACCGCGAGCCGCCGGTGTAGGCAGCGGCGTACGCATCGAGGAAGGCCACATCGTCGGCGCCGAGGCTTACGCTCATCTTCACCCTGCCATCCTACTTTGTTCTTACCATGGTGTTACCGGACTTCACGGAACGCGGCAACGTCCTCGACGCTAACTGCAGATACCTCGGCCAGGCCAGACGCAAGATGAGAGCTGTGGAAAACTGAGGAACGTGGCGCTCGCGAACTCCAGCGGCACAGCATCGCAGCCCCTACGAGGAGGAACAGGTGAAGCGCAAGACGCTTATGGCAGTAGTTGCGGCCGCCGCCGTATCGATCACTGCCCTCGGCCCTGGTGCCGGGGCGGCACCCGAGCCGACGGCCACCCCGCCCACCCCGCAAGAGCTGCGACAGGCGAGTGCGGCGATGTTGCAGCCGGGCATGGTCCCGGCGGTGCTCGGTGGACCCGGCCCCCAGCAGATCGGTTACAACACTCCCACCGGCGGGCAAGACCCCTATCCGGTGTGCCAACCGCCGAACGCCGATCCGGTGATCCCCTCGCTGGATATGACCACCGGCTTCTTCAGCAACATCAACCAAGACGCCGATGCGAGCGTGTCTCAACAAGCGATCGTCTACCCGAGCGTGGACGGCGCACAGGCGAATTGGGCGCTGCTGGCCGAGCAGATTCAACAGCAGTGTTCGTTCAGCGGAAAGGGCGAGAACGCCGGCGTGGTCATCACCAACGGCGGCGCCCCCGGCGCCGATGCGCTGTGGACCAGCTACCAGCGCGGCCCCCGCAACCCATCGAGCGAGTACACGGTCATCGGACTGTCCGGCGATGCCATCGTGAGCCTGCGGTTCAGCGATCTGGTCAGCGCGGACATCACCGCCGACCAGCGCACGGCTGTCGAGACCGTATGGGCGCAACTGTCCGACCGCTTCGCCGACCGCACAACCCCCACCGGCGTGCAATCGACCACGTTGTCGATCGCCGAAACGGCGATGCTCAACCCGGCTGATGTTGGCTCCGACATCCCGATCGGCACGCCCGACCAAGGTGCGTGGTCGAGTTTCTCCGCGAGCCTGCCGGGAACGGCACCGCTGGATCCCTGTGAAGCCAGGTTGGATTTCTTTCCCGGTGGTAACGCCTCGTTCTCGGCTAATTTCGGCGGGGATGGTGGAGTGTTTGTTAACAACGGCTTGATCATGCAGCGAGCTTTCACCTACGACGACGCTGCTGCAGCGGATGCCGCCTGGCAGCAGATCACCACGAAGTTGCCCGACTGCAATCAGCGCGACGGACAACTGTTCGACAAGAAGGAGTCCGCTGCACGACAAGTGGCCCGCGAGTCCGCGGTCACCGTCGATGGAACCCCGGGCTGGTTTGTGCGCGAGCTGACCACCAACGGCAACAGCGACAAGCAATTCCGGTTCACGACGCGCAGCTACCAACTGCTGTTGAAGAGCGGCAACGTCATCTCCTGGGTGACGTACGCGAAGTCCGAAATGGGTCTTCGGCCGTTCTTCATCGATGAGCCCCCCATCAACGAGCTCGCCGTTCAGTTGATCGACCGGTTCACCAATACTGTGGTGACAACCCTGTAGTCCCTCCCGTTCATCGGGTTCAAGACTCGCGATCAGTGGTCCCCGGCAGCCAAGGCGATCAGCAGTAGCCCCGTCATGACCGTGAGGCCGAGCAGGAACCACGGGATGCGTGCGCGCGATGCCGCGGGTAGTTCCTCACGAAAGGTCGTCATTAACAGCACGCCACCGAGGTATGCCGTCCCGATTGCGAGTAGATACTCGTTGGCCGGCGGCAACACGTAGGCAGCCAGGAAACCAGCGCCCACCGCCGCCATGCCGACCCACCGGGTCTCGTGGGCAAATTGCTCGGGGTGCGCCCGCGCGAGAACACGATCGGCGAGCAGCAGGTGCGCGCCGAGAACCACGGTGAACAAGACCGCGTAGTCCCATCCGGTTGTCACCAAAGACGGCAAGGTGTACGCGTAGATGGCACTGATGGAGGCGAACGCCAGCAGGTGCACCCGAAAACTCGTGCGCGTGGATGCGTGCCCCTCGGCGGTGCGCACTTCCAACACGAAGAAGGTGACCATGCCGAGCATCGCGGTCAGGAATAGCCCGGCTTCAGTGATCGGCGTAGGGGTGAAGCGCGTGACATCAAGCCCACTTAGCTCACGTCCGCCAATGGCCAGCTCCGGCATCAAATGCACGAAGATGTAGGCGATCGCTGCACCGCCACCTACGGATGCGAGCACATCTTGGGTCTTGTTCGGCAACCGGGAGACCCGGTAGGCGAAGAAATGTGCAGCTGCCAGGGCAGCCGCAAGCACTGCTGCAAGTAGCCACTGCCCGTTCGTCATCATCGCGAACGCTATAGCGTCGCGCTTGTGACCGGGATTGAACGTTTCGGTATCTCGGCAGGTGACCGCGTGGTCGTTCGCGCGAGCAATTCCGCCGAGGTACTCGAATTTGTGCTGGCCTGCCTGCGAGCAGGCATTGCCCCCGCGTTGATCAGTCCCTCGACCACCGAACGCGAAGTGCGCGAGATGACGTCGGATATCCAAGCCGCGTCAGTGATGGATGATGCCGCCCTTAGCCGGATGGTCGATATCGATGACATCCCAACTTCTGGAGCGATCACCTGCCGACCGCTGCACTTCACCTCCGGAACCTCGGGTCGACCCAAAGCGGTGTGGAGTGCTTGGTGGTCACCGCAGACTGCGGCGCAATGGGTCGAAGACGAGACATCGGCGTGGGGCATGACCGGCGATGACGTGCACCTGGTGTGCGGGCCGTTGAATCACTCCGCACCGCTGCGCTTTGCGTTGATGACACTGTTGGCCGGGGGTTCGGTAATCGTGCCGCCGGCCTTTGATCCGGCAACTGTCATCTCGGCGATGGAACAACACGGCGTGACAACGTCGTTCATGGCACCGGCGCACCTGCAGCGGTTGCGCGACCACGTCGGTGCTGGCCCGATCGCGCATCGCATGCGGCTGCTCGCACACGCCGGATCTGCCTGCCCGGATGCGGTGCGTGTGTGGGCGCACGAGACGTTCGGTCTGGATGTGGTGCAGGAGTTCTACGGCTCCACCGAAGGCCAGTTCACCCAATGCACTGCAAGCGAATGGGTCGAGCGGCCCGGCACGGTTGGCCGGGCGCGCCCGGGACGACAGATGCGCGTCGATGAAGACGGACTGCTGTGGTGCAAGCCTCCGGCGTGGGGGCGTTTTTCCTACTGGGATGACCCGGACAAGACAGCGGGTGCCTGGGACGGGGATTGGTTCACCGTGGGCGATTACGGGCGGATCGATGCCGACGGTTACGTGTACTTGCACGGGCGCCGGGGCGATTTGATCATCAGCGGTGGCGTGAACGTCTACCCGGCAGAGATCGAACGGGTGCTGGCGAACCTGCCGGGTGTGCAGCAAGTGGTTGCCTTCGGGGTGCCAGATGAGACCTGGGGGCAGCGGGTGTGCGTGGCGATCGGCGGCGATGTGAGTGAAGACCAGGTACGCGCCTTCGTCGGCGAACAACTCTCCGGTGCTAAGAAGCCGAAATCGGTGTTCGTGGCTTCGTCGTTACCCACTACGCATTCGGGCAAGGTTGATCGCGTGGCGACAGTGGCGCTATTTGCCTAACAGCTCAGCGAGCCGACCCACCTGCGGCGCCGGCTGCACGCGCGATCGACTCGGCGATCTCATCGATGCTGGATTCATCGTCGGGCAGCATCGCGGTGGTCACGCGCAGGCCACTGCCATTGCCTTCGCCGGTGCCGACCACGAACGGGCTGCCGGGGGCCACGCGTATTCCCGAGGCGGCCAACGTGATCAACGCACTGCGTTCATCGCTCACCGGCACCCACACGTTGATGCCATCGCCCGGGCTGGTGTCGATACCGCGGTCCTTGAGCTTCTCGCGCAACAACGTGCCGCGGCGGGCGTAGGCAACGCGGGCCGCGCTGACGCTTTCTTGCGGATCGGCATGGGTGAGCAGGTCCAACAGCACCGCTTGCAACAGCCGGCTGGTCCAGCCCGGACCGAGCATGCGCCGGGCCACCAGCGGGTCGATCACCTCCGCTGCTCCCCCAACAGCGGCGATACGCAGATCCGGACCGTGGGACTTGGAATAGCTGCGGATATGCACGATGCGTTCAGGCAGGAACTGTCCGATGCTGACGTCGTCGGCGATAGAGATCTCCCCGCAATGGTCATCTTCGATCACCCAAGCCCGGCTGCCGGCGAGCACCTCGGCCAATTGGCTCGATCGCAACCGGGTCATGGATGTTCCCGTGGGGTTTTGCGCGCGTGGCTGGACGAAGACAGCCACAGGGGCAGCGGCCAGGGCGCGGGCGAGCTCGGCCGGGATCACTCCTTGCTCGTCCATAGCCACCGCGATCACCTCCGCGCCGGCGCGATCGAGCATGTCGATCAAGGGTGGAAAGCCCGGTGATTCCATCACCACACGATCGCCCAGACCCACGATCTGATCGACGATCCGCGAGAGGGCATCCAGGGCCCCATCCACCACAGTGAGCCGCTGCGCCCGGAAAGGCCAGGAGGCCTCGAGGTGCTCGCGCAGCGCCGGAAGCACTGGCTCATCGAGGTAACTCGAGGTCCACGCCGTGGCTCCGGAGGAAAAGCGTTCGATCGCCTCATGCAAGGCGGGCAGCAGGTAGGGATCGGGGGTGCCGGTGGACAGGTCCACGGCGGCGGCATCGACCGGGGCGCCGGCAATGCCCAGATACCGGGTGGGCCGGGTGGGCTCGGAGACATCGCGCACGAAGGTGCCCGCCCGGCCGCGGGCCTGGATGGCCCCCACCGAGCCGAGGGCCTGCCAGGCCTCGCTCACGGTGGCCGGGGAGATGCTCAAGGCCAGGGCGAGTTCGCGAACCGTGGGCAAGCGGTCCCCCGGGAGGATCTGCTCGGCGCGGATCATCCGGTGGACGGCGGCGGCGATCCCGCGGGGGGATTTGTCCTCCACGAACGCCACGACCGACTCCGCGGGCACGTTCGTGCCCGATGCCGGGATCGAGACGGTCATGAGGTCACCTTTCGTTACCGGAGTTTCCTGCCTGGAACAGCGCTGTAACAAGTTTGTCAAAACGGTGTTGTAACACAATGACTTACGTCTAGGGTGCGGAATCACAAAACCATGGGCGTGCGTGGAACGCACCCCCCGAGCTGAGCAGGAGAAGCCATGAGCATCGTGCGCGCCGCGCTAGTGCAGACCGACTGGACTGGCGACAAGGAATCGATGATCGTCAAGCACGAGGAATACGCCCGCGAAGCTGCCGGGCAAGGCGTGCAGGTGATCTGCTTCCAGGAGTTGTTCTACGGCCCGTACTTCTGCCAGGTTCAAGACGCCCAGTTCTACGAGTACGCCGAGGCGGTCCCCGGCCCGGTGGTCGAGCGCTTCCAGGCGCTGGCCCGCGAGCTGAACATGGTCATGGTGCTCCCGGTCTATGAGGACGCCGGCCCCGGATTCCTCTACAACACCGCCGCAGTCATCGATGCCGACGGCTCCTACCTGGGCAAGTACCGCAAGCAGCACATCCCCCACGTCAACGGCTTTTGGGAGAAGTTCTACTTCCGTCCTGGCAACGGCGGATACCCCGTCTTCGATACCGCCGTGGGCAAGGTGGGCGTCTACATCTGCTACGACCGCCACTTCCCCGAGGGCTGGCGCGCCCTGGGTCTGAACGGTGCCCAGATCGTGTTCAACCCCTCGGCCACCTCGCGCGGG
>DASYOJ010000392.1:0-2783 GCA_036007925.1 Candidatus Nanopelagicales bacterium | reverse complement strand
ACAGTCGACTCAGTCAGAAGGGGTGTCCCGACGACGGCAAAGGGCGCAAGGCCAAGGCCGGCAGGTATGAAGTGGTGGGCCGCAACCTCAACATTGAGAGCGAAGGTGTTCCCTTCGCGCTGAGCAACAAGAACAACTAGCAGCACACCGCAAGGGCCGGAATCCGCTGGGGTTTTCCCCATTCTTTCGGTTTGAATCTTGCTCACACTTGTGTGTGTGGACAGCATGAGGCAATGCCCTTTCTTGCGTCGTCCCCTGCTGTCCCCATCTCTCGCGCACTCGTCGTGACCGCCTTAGGGATATCCGCCCTTGGAGTCGCAACGCTCGTGCCGGCAGCCCCCGCCGTCGCTGCGACGTGTCCGAGTCCAGACCAACCGGCGGGCAATCAGATCTCTACTCCGGAGAACCTCCAGTGGTTGCGCGATACCAGTTCAGCGTGGTCCGACACGTGGACGCAGACCGCGAATATCGACATGGGCGGCTGCGAGTGGACCAGCACGATCGGCACGAGCAGCACGAAGTTCTCCGGCACCTACGATGGGGGTGGCTTCGTGATCTCGGGCCTCACCATCAACATGGCAGGCAACGATGCTGGCCTGTTCGGTGTCGCCAGTAGTACCAGCGTCATCCGCAATCTGGGTTTTACCGGAGATGTATCTGGAGCGAATAGTGTCGGCGGCCTTGTCGGCACACTTGATGGTGGATCGATTCGGAATTCGTACGCAACCGGAGCCGTGACAGGAACTGTCGACGGGGTGGGTGGTCTGGTTGGTGAGATGGTTGGAGGAAGCATCGTCGGCTCCCATGCGACAGGTGATGTGCAGTTGGGAGACCTAGCCGGCGGAGGACTGGTTGGCTACATGTCGTCGGGCGATGGTGAAGTCGTGGATTCCTTCGCAACCGGAAATGTGTCGGGGGACAGCGAGATCGGTGGCTTGATCGGCTACGTACTTAGCAACACTGTGCGCGTCACGAGATCGTTTGCCAGCGGCGACGTTACGGCCACCGGTGTTAACTCTGGAGGACTCATCGGCTTCCTGATACCCAGCACGTGTGCGTCGCCGAATGGCGTCTCGGAGTCTTTCGCTACCGGTGCGGTCACCAGCACAAACAACCAAGTGGGTGGCCTTATTGGATACAACTATAAGTGCGATATCTACAACTCCTACGCAATCGGTCAGGTGAGTGGAAACCAAGACGTAGGTGGTCTCGTTGGGCTGAATAGCCTTGATAGTGATGTAGTCAACTCCTACGCAATCGGTCAGGCGAGTGGAAACGGGGATGTTGGTGGCCTCATCGGGGAAAACAGCGGTGGAGTATCGAATTCCTTTTGGAACACCGATACCGCTGCCACGAGCGATGGTGGGACCGGCAGGACGACTGCGCAGCTGAAGCTTTTGTCGACTTTCGCCGATGCCGGATGGGATATCACCGAGACGTGTTTCGCTTCATCGATCTGGGGTATTTGTTCGGATGTGAATAGCGGGTATCCGTACTTGTCGGCCTTGAGTGCGCTGACTCCCGCGGTGAGTTCGCAGTCTCGGGAAGTGGACTTCACGTTCTTCTTACCCGATGGCCGTGAGTGCTCCTCGATCAGTCCGATGCGGGTGCCGGTGGGGTCGTCGGTGCAGTTGCCGGGGGTGGATGCGGATTGCCGGACGATGCCGGGTGCGTCGGTGGCGGGTTGGACGATTCCGGTGGCGCCTGGGTTCACGGGCGCCGGTTCAGCGTCGGAGCCATTCAACCCTGGGCATTGGGTGGAGGTGAGTGATTCGCAGCGGTTCACGGTGGTGCCGTTGGAGCCGGTGTTGTCCTTCACCTACGACGCGAATATTGGCGAGGGTGTGGAGTGCGCCGCGACGGATGTTCCCCATGCCAGTGAGGATGGCCGGGAGATGAGCGTGTGGGTGCCGCGCGCGGATGTGGCCCGGGCGCGATTCCCAGTGCAGGCGTCGTGCGTGCCGGACGGACACCAGTTGTCAGGTTGGAGCACCCGCGGTGACAGATCGGGAGACACATACGAGTTAGGGGCCGAGCTGCCGGATGGGTGGGAGCAAGACCCCACGAACCGCAGAGTTCTGTTCGCAGTGTGGCAAGCGGCCTAGAAGTTCGGCTTCGATTCGCTACCCGAACGGATTTGCTGGAACGCCTCGCCGAGGTTGTTGACCTCGACGATCTGCGCGCCTGCGCCGCGTTTGTCGAGTGAGCTCTTGGTGCCTGCGGGGGCGAGGATGCGGGTGTAGCCCAATCGCGTGGCTTCGGCAACGCGCTGGTTGATCATCGGCACGCGGCGGACGTCTCCGGAGAGCGTGACTTCACCGATCGCTGCGACGTTAAGCGGGATTGGAAGGTCCTTGCCGGCTGATGCGATCGCCAGGCAGGTGGCGAGGTCGGTGCTCGGGTCGGAAAGTCGGATACCACCGACGGTTGCGACGAAGACGTCCTTATCCGCCAGTTTGAGTCCGGCCACTCGCTCGGTGATCGCGACGAGCATCGCCACGCGTGATGAGTCGAGTCCGGACACTCCGCGGCGGGGGTTCGGGTTGGTGGTGGGGGCAACGAGTGCTTGCACTTCGGCGAGCATCGCGCGTCTGCCTTCGATCGTGACCGTGACGCAGGTACCGGGAACCGGTGCTTGGCGCTCCTCGCGAAACAGCATGCTCGGATCGACCACTTCCTCCATGCCACGGTCGGTCTGCTCGAAACAGGCAACCTCGTCCGCTGGGCCGTAACGGTTTTTCACCGCGCGCAGGAGTCGCAGCGACGTTTGGCGGTCGCCGTCC
>DASYOJ010000391.1:0-3465 GCA_036007925.1 Candidatus Nanopelagicales bacterium | reverse complement strand
GGGCTGTCCAGGGACGACCGCTGGGCTCGCGTGCCCCGGTGATCTCGACCAATTCCGAGCTAAGCGGACGGATGCGGGTGACGGCCGGCTCAACTCCGCATCGATCGGTCATGTGCTTCACGGTTCGTTGCTGGCGCGGCGCTGTCATGGTCACAACGGTTCCGGACTCACCTGCGCGGGCGGTGCGCCCAGCTCGGTGCAGGTAGTCCTTGGGGTCGGTAGGTGCATCGAAGTGCACCACCAAGCTGATGCCGTCAACGTGGATACCGCGCGCCGCGACGTTCGTGGCGACCAGCGCACTGATGCGCCCGTCTCGGAAGTCAGCGAGTGTGCGCGTGCGAACGGCCTGCGTCTTGTTGCCGTGCAGCACTCCGATGGCAACACCTTGGAAAGCCAGCTTCTTGGCCAGCTTGTCCGCACCGTGCTTGGTGCGCACAAAGATGATGGTGCGTCCCTCGCGGGCGGCAATTTGCGCGATGACCGAATCGCGGTCCTCGGGATGCACCACCAGGACGTGGTGATCCATCGTTGTTACCGAGGCCTGACCGGTATCGACCGAATGCTCGACAGGGTTGTTCAAATACATCCGAACGAGGCGATCAACACCCTTGTCCAAGGTTGCGCTGAACAAAAGCCGCTGTCCGCCAGGCTTGCAGGTATCCAGGATCTGCTTCATCGCAGGCAGGAAGCCCATGTCGGCCATCTGGTCTGCCTCATCGAGGACGACGATCTCCGCAGCGGATAGGTCGACATCCCCGCGCTCCATCAGGTCAATGAGTCGACCGGGAGTGGAGATGAGGATCGGAACACCAGAACGCAGCGCCTCGATCTGCTTGCCGTACGGCATGCCGCCAGCAATCAAGCGCGACTTCAGTTCCACCGCATCCATCAGAGGCTTGAGGGAATCTTGAATCTGCATCGCCAGTTCACGGGTCGGTGCGAGCACCAATCCCAGCGGCTTGTGCGGCTTCGCGCGTCGGCCTGCAAGACGGGTCAGCATCGCAAGCCCGAAGGCCAGCGTCTTGCCCGATCCGGTTTGACCACGGCCGAGCACGTCGCGTCCGGAAACGGCGTCGGGCAGTGTGGCCACCTGGATGGGGAACGGAGAGGTGATGCCCTGGCGAGCCAGGACCTTGCTCAGGGCAGGGTTAATGCCCAATTCATCGAAAGACATGAGTTACCTATTCATCACGAGACCGAGAGAGTCTCGTGGGGCCGACTGCTTAATCCAGTCGGAATTTGAAGACTCGCAGGGGGATCAAGTTCTGATCCAGGAAGTGACCGCGGTTGCGGAGCATTGCAAGACTAGAGCCTGGGGCGTGGAAAACCAAATCGCTAGCTGCGGGTCACATCGCGAGGGGTGTGAGTATCGCGCGTGCGATGTCTGCGCTTTCATCGAAGCTCAGTTCGAAATTCAGTCGGTCAATCGCTGCGAACTCTGCCTTGAGGATGTTCTGGCGCGCATCAAGTTGATGAAGAAAGGCCCGCGCATGCACCCCAAGGAAGGGCAGCGACTCGCTGATGGCTGGTGAATCCGTTGCCGCTACGGCTGCAAGGTCGAACAGATCCCGAGCTGTGGCTCGATTGCCTCGATGCCAGAACTTCTTGGCGATGATCTCTCCCGGTCGCTCTAGTCGCACCGCTCGATCCAGCACATGTGCAGTTTCGAACGGCTCATCAGTGAGAGGGGAGGCGGCGATTACATCGATCTCGCCTTGCCTAAGGAATAGCTTGATGTGGTCGTTGCTTTCGTCGTAGTCAGGCGTGACAGCCAGTGCGCTGTCGCTGATGCGGGGGTTAAACATTCCGAGCATTTGTCGATCGTCGATGAACAGATCGATGTCCTTGCTCCTGCGGTGCCGAAGTCGCAGCATAAGTACGGTTCCACCACCGAACGACCAACGGAATGGCTCGCCGACGGTTGCCGTTACTTGATCGGTAAGGCCCATCGCGATCATGAACAGTTCTTCCCAAGGTTCTTTACTACTCATGGTGCCAGCGGGGATGAGGACTCGATACAAACGCTGCAAGGGCTTTGACTGTAGACCACAGTGTGGTCGGCTTGGCGCCACTGTCGTGTGCAATCTCTCGAACGGCTCGCAAGAGAAGGCTATTCGAGGCTTCATCGAGGATCGTCGCGATGTGTGGAAGCCACTGCTCTGGCGCAGTTCCGGTGACGAATGCCTTCTCCAATTCCGCTGCTGGCATTGATTCGCGGTAGCTCACGCTTGCTTGCTGGGCCAACAACTGCGCAGCAGGAGTAGCAGGCGTGGTGGGGGTTGAAGTGATGCTCAGCCCGAGGACCCCTGTCAGGCGCAGAAGAGCATCAGCACCAATGGCTACCCGGCCGCGCTCGGCGTAGTTGATGGTCACTCGGGATATGCCAGTGAGGTGCCCCAGATCCTCTTGACTCATGCCCACTGCCTTGCGGGCATCGCGAATGACACCACCGAGTTCTGCCACGTCCATGCAGAAAGGCTAGGCGGATGGCCCAGGTATGTCAAAGATAATTGACAATATTGCCCTCCGTGACCTAGTCCCAGAGGAGCCTCAACGCCTCATGGTCGGGGCAGTGAGTGCCTCATCGACCTTGACCAAAATCTGGCTAGAATCTAGCCTGAATTCATGAGTGTGGTCAGCCCTGAAGGTTTCATCGGTGTCTACGAGCTCAAGAACAAACTCTCGGCCGTTCTCGAGGAGGTTCTTGCAGGTAAAGAGGTCACCGTTACCAAGCACGGTCGTCCCATTGCCCGCATCGCGCCCGTTACCTCACCTGGCCTGCAGGATCGGGTGGCTGCAGTTTCCGCTATTCATGCTCTGGGGGACACGGTGCGCAGGTCGCCGAATGAGAAGTCGGCGCGCGATTTGATCGACGAAGGTCGTCGCTAATTGAGTACCCAGGGCGGCGTGGTGCTCGATGCGTCGGCTGCGGTGACGTGGGTCCTCCGAGACGCTAAACCCGAGGATGAAGAACGAATCGACGAACTCGTCTCAACTGCATTTGTTCTCGTTCCGGAGTTGTGGCACGCCGAGATGGCGAATGCTATCCGCTCCGCTATTCGAGCTGGTCGGATCGATGAGGGATTCGTCGTCGGCGTCTGTGAACAACTCGATCAACTGGATATTCGCACCGACGTAGTCGGTACTCAGGTTCAACGGCTGACGCTGGAAGCGCACGCCCATGATCTCACTGCCTACGACACCACGTATCTCGTGCTCGCCAAAGATCGCGGGCTACCGCTCGCGACCCTTGATCGGCAGTTGGCTCGGGCGGCCGTTGCATCCGGGGTCAGGCTGGCTCTGTAACACGAACATGAACCGGCTTTGGGGTGAGTGACGGGACTTGAACCCGCGACGTCCTGGATCACAACCAGGTGCTCTACCGGCTGAGCTACACCCACCGCGGCTCCCTTTCGAGAGCGCTGGGCGAGTCTACCCGTGGTCCACGATGTGGTTGTTGCCGAG
>DASYOJ010000390.1:0-4339 GCA_036007925.1 Candidatus Nanopelagicales bacterium | reverse complement strand
AGCGACATCCAAACCCTCGCGGTGGATCCCCGGCACCGGGGTCAGGGAATCGCGGATGCTTTGGTGAGCGAACTACTCGCGTGCGCGATCCGAGCAGAAGCCACAGCCATGATCTTGGAAGTGCGCGCCGACAATCGTGCGGCTATCGAGGTCTATCAGCGCCATGGTTTCGCGCCCATCAGCAAACGCAGCCGGTACTACCCCGATGGAGCGGATGCCCTGATCATGCAACGACGACCCTTGGAGTCTGCATGAGCGCCGTCATCTTGGGCATTGAAACTTCGTGCGATGAGACCGGAGTCGGCATCGTCAAGGATCGAACCCTGGCCGCGAATGTCATTTCTTCCAGTATCGCCGAACAAACCAGGTTCGGTGGGGTGGTGCCCGAGGTGGCCAGCCGTGCGCATGTGGATGCGATCGGACCGGCGATCGATGAAGCCTGCGCACAGGCGGGGATCTCGTTACGCGATGTTGACGCGATTGCGGTAACGGCCGGTCCGGGTTTAGTCGGTTCGCTACTTGTGGGTGTCTCGGCGGCGAAGGGCTTGGCGGCTGGATTGGGCATCGACCTGTACGGCGTCAATCATCTGGCAGCGCATGTGGCGGTTGATGAGTTGCAGCACGGTGAGTTACCCGATCCGTTAATCGCGTTGTTGGTCTCGGGCGGTCATTCGTCGTTGTTGCTCATGCGCGGCGGGCAGGTCGAACCGTTGGGACAAACCCTTGACGATGCAGCGGGGGAGGCCTTCGACAAGGTGGCGCGCTTGGTGGGTCTGCCTTTCCCTGGTGGTCCCCACATTGACCGCGTTGCCCGCGAGGGCCGCGCAGATGCGGTGGACCTACCCCGTGCCCTATCCCACGACCCACAGCACCGTTACGACTTCTCCTTCTCCGGGCTCAAGACTGCCGTCGCGCGCGTGGTGCGTGATCAAGACATCGCACCAGCGGATCTCGCCGCGAGTTTCCAGGAGGCGGTGGCCGATGTGCTCACCCGCAAAGCGGTTGCGGCGTGCCGGGACATGGGGGTTGATCACCTGGTCCTAGGCGGCGGTGTTGCGGCGAACTCCCGGCTTCGCGCCCTGGCCCAAGAGCGGGCAACTTCCGCC
Organism: Candidatus Nanopelagicales bacterium; assembly: GCA_036007925.1. Taxonomy (GTDB): domain Bacteria; phylum Actinomycetota; class Actinomycetes; order S36-B12; family S36-B12; genus S36-B12. The sequence continues at coordinate 3,233 of DASYOJ010000390.1, read as the reverse complement.
GGCATCCACCTGCGCGTCCCGCGAGCCGACCTGTGCACCGACAACGGAGCCATGGTTGCGGCGCTGGGAGCCCGGCTTATCCGCCAAGGCGCCGATCCCTCACAGGTGGGCTTTCCGGCTACCTCCACTTTCGATGTTCATCGGGTGCTCATCGGGGATTGACGTCGTGATCACCAGCAACGGCGTACCCTTATGGACGTCAAGGCCTTCGGGCTTCCTTCCCCTGACAGTGGAGTGTTTCGATGCGGCTGCTCGCTGCGGCGATGGGCGCGGTGCTCGCGCTCATTCTCGGTAGTGCCGGTCCTGGCCTCGCAGTCGAGGGGGCTCCTGAAGGCTTGCGCGCATCCGGTGTTCCGAGCGGATACACCACTGTTGCGAGCTTGCGACCGATCTACCGCGTGGAAACCCGTGAGCCGGTGGTTTTCATCACCGTTGATGATGGGATTTACAAGGACCTCGATGCGCGCCGGTTGATCGAAAAGCGCCAGATACCGGTGACCAGTTTTGTGACGGCGTGGACAGTGAAGGATCGTGCACGGTATTTCGAGCGGGTATCTAGCCAGGGCTCGATCCAAAACCACAGCGCAACGCACTCTTCTTTTTCTTTGTTGTCCACCGATCTTGATCACGAACTTTGTTACACGCAGCGCAAACTACGACGCGACTTCGGAAGCACGCCCTGGATGATGCGCCCGCCCTACGGTGCGGGCGCTGACAGTCCGCGCGTGCGGGCGGTGGCCCGTCGTTGCGGTATCGAGCGCATTGTCATGTGGGACACCGTGATCGACAACGGAGTGGCCTCGTATCGTGATGGTCGTTTGCGGCCAGGATCGATCATGCTCTTGCATTTCGGTCCCGATCTCGAGCAGGACTTGCGTACTGCTCTCCGGATTGCGCGCAAAGCTGGTTTACGACCCGCGGACCTGGCTGCGTATTTGCCACGGCTGAGTTGACAGCGATCACACGCGCTCGGCGAGGACAGCGTGGTCGAGTCCGCGGGCCACGATCATGGCGTAGCGATTGCTGTCGGGCAGTTTTATCCGAGAGCGCCATTGACTCAAGGGGATTTTCGATTCCTGGGACTTCACCGCAACAGCATCGATCCCAGCATCACGCGCTGCTTCGCGCAGTTGTTTTGCTGAGCCGGTTGCTAGCACGGCAAACCAACGTACCCCCGGAGTGCTGGCGTGCGGGGACGTCAGCCACGTACTTGTGGCCGAGACTCGATGCACACCGCCGGTGCATAGGGCCGGTAGTGCCCGGTGGAATACCGGGTGCGGTTCGCCGATGAAGGTTTCCAGCGGGCCGACGGGTGCACGCTCGTCGGTGACCGGATACGTGAGCGCCGACATCGATGAGTCCTCGGACAACAAGGTCGCCTGGCGGTGTTGGGCCAAGGGTGAATGCGGACCGGAGTACACGGCGCACTCGGCTACGTAATCGGCCACACCGACCCACTCCGCTGACCACTGTGCCGTTGGCGTGAACGCCCCCGGTGCTTTGGCGGCCACCCAGTCATGGGTAGCGCGCAGGTGTTCGATGAAGGACCACGGCGGAGACCAGCGCTGCGGATCTCGCTCGGGCAGAGCCCGGGAACCGTCGGCGCGCAGCGTGCTCCCGCGCCGTGCGGGATCAACAAGCCAGCAGATGGGTTCGGGTAGGGCAGGCAGATCGGCCAGATCGATAGTGGTGGCATCGGCTGTCAGCACCGTCGCTTCGGGAACGTTCGCCCGGCATAGGTCGGCGGTTAACGGGTCGCGCTCGATGGCCACCACGTTGAGTCCAGCTTGACTACAGGCCCAGGCATCCACCCCGAGACCGGCGGTGAGATCGACCACCGTGGCGACCCCGGCGGCTGCGAGGTGGGCGGCGCGTCGAGCAGCGATCGCCGGCCGGGTGGATTGCTCGGCCCCGGTCCGAGTCAGCAACCACGGGCCCGGGGGCACGCTGCCGGCTTTCCGGGCGCGCTGACCGAGTTCGCGTTGGGTCGCGACCGCCGAGGCGAATTCCGCTGACCACCGCGGGTTCTCGCGCCGCAGATCGGCGATCGTTCGCAGCGGATCGGGATCGGGCGCCGGGGACAGCAGTTCCTGGCGCTGGTCGGCAGAAAAGTCTCGGGCCAGCGAGCGCAGGGCGTCATCCACGGCGCCGATGGTGCCAGGGTCAACTCGCCTAGCACTCGAATTGACAGAGTGCTAAGCCCGGCGTACTGTTTGCGCTGGCACTCTCCCTGGGAGACTGCCAACAGTCCTACCCGAATCCCGCCCGCAAGGGCGGCCGCCGACTCATCCGGAGGATGCAACCGTGTCGGTCTCCATAAAGCCCCTCGAGGACCGGATCCTGGTCCAGACCCTAGAAGCCGAGCAGACCACTGCCTCAGGCCTCGTCATTCCCGATACCGCCAAGGAAAAGCCGCAAGAGGGCAAAGTCCTCGCGGTTGGTCCCGGGCGCTTCGATGACGAAGGCGACAAGCGTGTTCCGCTCGATATCAAGGTCGGTGACGTCGTCATCTACAGCAAGTACGGCGGCACCGAAGTGAAGTACGACAACGAGGATTACCTCATCCTCTCGGCGCGCGACGTGCTCGCAGTCGTCGAGAAGTAGGAACTTCCTCGTTCCTCGTCACCTGACGCGAAATCCATGTCGTGAAGCCCCGGTCCCCACGCGGGGCCGGGGCTTCACGCATGTGACCTGCTTGACGCCCACACCCACTGACCAAGGAAGAACATGTCCAAGATTCTTGAGTTCGACGAAGAAGCCCGACGCAGCCTCGAGCGCGGAGTCGATGCGCTTGCTGACGCTGTGCGCGTGACGCTCGGCCCGAAGGGCCGCAACGTCGTGATCGACAAAAAGTGGGGTGCGCCCACCATCACGAACGACGGCGTCACCATCGCACGCGAGATCGAGATGGAAGACCCTTACGAGAATCTCGGCGCGCAACTGGCGAAGGAAGTCGCTACGAAGACAAACGACATCGCTGGCGATGGCACTACCACCGCCACGGTCTTGGCTCAAGCCATGGTGCACGACGGACTGAAGCAGGTCACGGCGGGCGCGAACCCGATGTCGCTCAAGCGTGGCATTGATCGTGCGGTTGCTGCGGTAACCGAGAAGCTCGTCGATCTTGCTCGCGATGTCGACGGCAAAGCCGAGATCGCGAATGTGGCGACTATCTCCAGTCAAGACGCTGAAATTGGCGGTCTGATCGCTGATGCGTTCGACAAGGTCGGCAA
>DASYOJ010000389.1:0-3041 GCA_036007925.1 Candidatus Nanopelagicales bacterium | reverse complement strand
GGGGAGGAAGACTTTCCCAGGAGACAACTTCGCGCGATCTGCCGCCGAGGCCTCAGAGCCCCGGCCGGATCCACTCGACGGTCCCGCTCCGGCGGGCGAGTGGGCCGAGATCGCCAGGGGCACTTCCGCCGGAAGGGCCGACAACCGAATGCGGTGTGCAGATATGTGCACCGCCGATGGGCGCGCGCGCCCGAAGGAGAACCACCATGGCCGTCGTCACGATGCGCCAGCTGCTGGAAAGCGGTGTCCACTTCGGACACCAGACCCGGCGTTGGAATCCCAAGATGAAGCGCTTTATCTTCACCGAGCGCAATGGCATCTACATCATCGATCTTCAGCAATCGCTGTCCTACATCGATCATGCCTACGAGTACGTCAAGGAGACCGTGGCCCACGGCGGTTCGGTCATGTTCGTCGGAACCAAGAAGCAGGGCCAAGAAGCGATCGCCGAGCAGGCAAACCGCGTCGGGATGCCTTATGTCAATCACCGCTGGCTTGGCGGCATGCTCACCAACTTCTCCACCGTGCACAAGCGGCTACAGCGCTTGAAGGAACTTGAAGAGATTGACTTCGACGACGTCGCAGGCTCTGGCAAGACCAAGAAGGAATTGCTGATGATGCGCCGGGAGAAGGAGAAGCTCGAGCGCACCCTGGGCGGTATCCGCGACATGGCGAAGATCCCGAGCGCCATTTGGGTTGTGGACACCAAGAAGGAGCACATCGCGGTCGGCGAGGCCCGCAAACTTGGTATCCCGGTGATCGCGATGTTGGACACCAACTGTGATCCCGACGAAGTCGACTACCCGATCCCCGGTAACGACGACGCCATCCGTTCGGTCGCGTTGCTGACCCGAGTAATCGCCGATGCCGTGGCCGAAGGTTTGATGGCCCGTGCGGGTGCGGCCGCTGGTCAAGGTGCCGCGGAGGAGCCGCTGGCCGAATGGGAGCGCGAGCTGCTCGCTGGTAGCGCGGCAAGCGACGAAGTTACCGCCGCGGAGGTCACCACCACGGAGCTCGCCACCGAGCAGTCCTGACCGGTAGCCCCACCACCACGAAAACTCACAACTATTCGAAGGAAGAACATGGCAACGATCAGCGCCGCGGACGTTAAGCGGCTTCGGGAGATGACCTCCGCGGGAATGATGGAGTGCAAGAAGGCACTCGAGGAAAGCGGAGGCGATTTCGACAAGGCGGTGGAGGCCCTGCGGATCTCTGGTGCGGCCAAAGCCGCCAAGCGTGGCGCCGAGCGCACCGCCGGTAACGGAGTCGTCGCTGCGGTCGATAACGCGATGATCGAGTTGCTGTGCGAAACCGATTTCGTTGCCAAGGGTGATGACTTCCAAGCGCTCGCCGGCACGCTCGCCCAGGCTGCCTTCGACGGCCAGATCGCCGACCGCGAGGCCTTGTTGGCGGTCGGACTCGACACCGGCAAGAGCGTGGAGGAAACCGTTTCCGAGATGGCCGGGGTCATCGGGGAGAAGATCGAGCTCGGCCGGGTGTCGGTGCTCCCGGCTCCCACCACGACCTACCTGCATCGACGCGCCTCGGACCTGCCTCCGCAGGTTGGCGTACTCGTTGCTTACGACGGCAACGAAGAAGCCGCTAAGGGCGTGGCGATGCAAATCGCTGCGATGCGACCCCAGTACCTGACTCGCGATGAGGTGCCCGCGGATGTGGTCGAAAACGAGCGCCATATCGCCGAGACCTCAGCTCGGGAAGAGGGCAAGCCCGACCAAGCGATCCCCAAGATCGTCGAGGGTCGGGTCGGGGCTTTTTACAAGGACAACGTTCTGCTCGAGCAGCCCAGCGTGGTTGACGGCAAGAAGTCCGTCACGGACGTCCTGGCCGAATCCGGTACCACGATCCGCGGATTCGCTAGGTTCGAGCCGGGCCAGGGCTAAGCGGCCATTCGGAAAGGGGCGGGACCATGGATCGGTTGAGTAGTGAACCGGTCCAGCCGTCATTGGAAGGCACCTTGGTCACCTGGCCGCAAACCCCCGAGGGTGGTTGGCGCCGGGTATTGCTCAAACTCAGCGGTGAAGCCTTCGCCGGTGGCGGCGGTCTGGGGGTAGACCCAGATGTGGTGTCCTCGATAGCCCGCCAGATTGCCGATGTCGTGCGATCGGGCACCGAAGTTGCCGTGGTGATCGGCGGGGGGAACTACTTCCGCGGCGCGCAGTTATCCGAACGTGGCATGGAGCGAGCGCGCGCCGATTACATGGGCATGCTCGGAACTGTCATGAACTGTCTTGCCCTGCAGGACTTCTGTGAGAAGGCCGGCATCGATACCCGCGTCCAGACCGCTATCGCGATGGGGCAGGTGGCCGAGCCGTACATCCCCCGGCGGGCGATGCGGCACTTGGACAAGGGGCGCGTGGTTATCTTCGGCGCCGGACTCGGTCAGCCCTACTTCTCTACCGACACCACGGCCGCACAACGGGCGTTGGAGATCGGTGCTGAGGTCGTCTTGATGGCCAAGGGAGTCGATGGTGTCTACGACTCCGATCCACGCACCAACCCCGAGGCCACATTCTTCGAAGAACTCACCTGTGATGACGTTCTCGCCCGCGATTTGAAAGTAGCGGACGCCACCGCGATCAGCTTGTGCCGTGACAACAAATTGCCCATCGTGGTGTTCAACTTGCTGCAGGACGGCAACATCGCCCGCGCCGCGCGAGGCGAGCGGATTGGAACGCTAGTCTCATCGTGACGAAGGAGAGCAAGTGAGCGACGAAATCGACATGATTCTTCTCGAGGCCACCGAGAAGATGGATAAGGCGATCCAGGTGGCGCGCGAGGACTTTGCCACTATTCGAACGGGCCGCGCGAATGCGGCGATGTTCAACAAGATCGTTGTCGACTACTACGGCACACCCACCCCGATCAACCAGTTGGCTTCCTTCCAAACCCCCGAAGCCCGGATGATCATCATCAGCCCTTATGACAAGGGTGCGCTCCCGGAAGTCGAAAAGGCCCTTCGCGATAGCGATCTAGGCATCAACCCCAACACCGATGGTGCAATCATCCGCGTGGTGCTGCCC
>DASYOJ010000388.1:0-3585 GCA_036007925.1 Candidatus Nanopelagicales bacterium | reverse complement strand
AGTCGTCACTGTTCACCCCGACCCGCCTGGAGTTGCCATGAACTTTCACGATCGCCATATTGGCCCGCGCTCATCGGATGTTGATTCGATGCTCGCCGAACTCGGCTACGACAATCTCGAATCCTTCATCGACGCGGTAGTTCCCTCCGGCATCAAGGACCTCAGCGTCATGGAACTGCCGCTGGCTGCGGGCGAAACCGAAGCACTCGCCGAGCTTGAGCAACGTATCGAGACCGTCGAGCGCCCCACGAACATGATTGGTTTGGGCTACCACGGAACGGTGATGCCCGAGGCCATCAAGCGCGGCATATTGCTCAATGCCGGCTGGTACACCGCCTACACGCCGTATCAGCCCGAGATCTCGCAGGGACGCCTCGAGGCGCTGCTGAACTTCCAAACCTTGGTCGAGGACCTCACCGGCCTGAACGTTGCCGGTGCGTCGTTGTTGGATGAGCCCACCGCGGTGGCCGAGGCGATGACGATGGCGGTTAAGCACGGCCCGAAGGGCGTGGATCGCATCGCGATCGACAGGGGAGTGCATCCGCAGACCCGAGCCGTGGTGGGAACACGCGCCGAGCCTCAGGGCATTGAGATCATCGACTTCGATCCGCTGCACGGCTTGCCCGAGGGTCCGCTTTCCGGAGTGGTGATCGCGTACCCGGCGTCCACGGGCGGCATCATCGATCCACGCAGCTTCATCGCGCAGGCCAAGGAGCAGGGCGCGCTCGTTATCGTCGATGCCGATCCGCTCGCACTCACGCTGCTGGAATCTCCTGGATCCCTCGGTGCGGATATCGCCGTGGGATCGATGCAGCGCTTCGGCGTTCCGATGGCGTTCGGTGGCCCGCACGCCGGTTACATAGCAGTACGCGCAGGGTTGGAACGCTCACTGCCGGGACGGCTTGTGGGAGTGAGTCTGGATGCCGATGGACGGCCGGCCTATCGGCTGGCGCTGCAGACTCGTGAACAGCACATCCGCCGCGAGAAAGCCACCAGCAACATTTGCACCGCGCAGGTTCTGCTCGCAGTACTGGCGGGCATGTATGCGGTATACCACGGGCCCCACGGCCTAACGGCCATCGCTCATCGCGTGAATGATCTCGCAGCCCGCCTGAACCAAGGCGCCAAGGATGCTGGGTTCACCACACTCAATGAGTTCCTCTTCGACACCGTCGCGATCAGCGCACCGGCAAACGCGCAGGAGCTGTTCGCCCAAGCGCACAATGCCGGCATCAACATCCGACAGGTGAACGACGACGTCATCACGTTCACCGTCGACGAAACAACCACACTCGAGCAGGCCGAAGCACTCGCCTCTGCTCTCGGTTTCCGTCTCGCCGATCAAGCAACGAACACCATCCCCACCGAACTCAATCGCAGTGGGGAGTTGTTGCAGTTCCCGGTCTTCCACGCGCATCGCAGCGAAACCTCGCTTATGCGGTACATGCGATCACTCGCGGACAAGGACCTTGCCCTCGACCGCACGATGATTCCGCTCGGTTCGTGCACGATGAAGCTCAATGCGGCCGCGGAAATGGCTCCAATTACCTGGCCGCAGTTCGCCGAGATCCATCCATTCGCGCCAGCGGAGCAAGTCGCACCGTATGTGGACATCATCAACGAACTCGAGCACTGGCTCACCTCCATCACCGGCTACGACGCTGTGACCGTGCAACCGAACGCTGGTTCGCAAGGCGAGTTCGCCGGCTTGATGGCCATTCGCGGCTATCACCGAGCGAACGGTGATCACCAGCGCACCGTGTGTCTGATTCCGAGCAGCGCGCACGGCACCAATGCAGCCAGTGCCGTGATGGCCGGCATGAGAGTTGTTGTCGTGTCCACTGACGAGATTGGTGATGTTGACGTCGAAGATCTCAAGACCAAGATCGAACAGCACCGAGAAAACCTCGCTGCGCTGATGATCACCTATCCGTCCACGCACGGAGTGTTCGAAGAAGCGGTCGAAGAGATCTGTGAACTTGTGCACGAAGCAGGCGGACAGGTGTACGTCGATGGTGCCAACCTCAATGCCCTCGTCGGGCTAGCGAAGCCGGGCAAGTTCGGTGCGGATGTCTCGCACTTGAATCTCCACAAGACCTTCGCCATTCCGCACGGGGGAGGGGGTCCGGGAGTTGGTCCGATCGGAGTACGCGCGCACCTCGCGCCCTACCTGCCCGGACACCCGCTGCGCCCCGACGCTGGACCGCAAGGGCGTGGCTTCCCCGACGGTGGCATCGGACCAGTGAGTGGCGCACCGTGGGGGAGCGCCGGCATCTTGCCGATTCCGTGGATGTATATCCGGATGATGGGGGATGGCGGTCTGCGCGATGCCACAAGCACCGCGATCTTGTCCGCGAACTACATCGCGCATCGACTCAAGGATGACTATCCGATTCTTTACACCGCACCGAACGGAACGGTTGCGCACGAATGCATCCTTGACGTGCGGCCGATTACCGCCGAAAGCGGCGTCAGTGTCGATGACATCGCCAAACGTTTGATGGACTACGGATTCCACGCGCCCACCATGTCCTTCCCGGTTGCGGGAACACTGATGGTCGAACCGACCGAGAGTGAATCCCTTGCCGAGATCGATCGGTTCTGTGACGCGATGATCGCGATCAAGGCCGAGATCGACGCGGTTACGGCAGCGGAATGGCCCGCCGATGACAACCCACTCGTTAACGCCCCACACACTGCGGATTCGTTGATCGGCGATTGGAACCATCCGTATCCGGCACGTCTGGCCGCGTTCCCGGCACCGGGAATGGAGAACGGGAAGTACTGGCCGCCAGTACGCCGGATCGACGGTGCCTACGGCGATCGCAATCTGGTGTGCAGCTGCCCCCGCCCCGAGGATCTTGAGCAGCCAGAACTCACCTCCCCCTAACCGTTTCCCCCGGAATCCGGGGGATCGGCGTCGCTTCCCCCGGATCGGCCCGATTTCGGGCACTTCCCCCGGAATCCGGGGGAAACGCGTGGGTTGGACCGAGATGGGCATAGTTCTATGCAGTTCCGCCGGCTGCGGTCACCGTTGTCGAACGGCGCGAATCCACAGATAGTCCTGGGTGTCCTTGTCCGGACGTACGTGGGATTCCTCGAACGTTCGTTCGATAGTGAAGTCCGACCCGAATAGGGCCTCGAAATCAGCCACGCTCTGTCTGCGCACCGGCAGTCCAGCGCACATATCTGGTCCGGTCGGCGCGAAACCACCAATAACGACGACGGAACCGGGCGCAGTGGCCGCACGCAGGACCTGGCCGTAGCGGGTGCGGTCGGAATCTTCGAGAAGGAAATGAAGGACGGCTCGGTCGTGCCACAGACCGAAGGCGCGCGGGGGAGTCCAACTCAGCAGATCGGCCTCGACCCAGGCCACGGACGAGGCCTGGGATCCCAGACGGGCCTGGGAGATGCCCAAGGCCACAGGCGACCAATCCAGCACCGTCAGGTCGCTCCAGCCGCGCTCCAGCGCCTCGTCGACCCACACCGACGCACCCGCGCCGATGTCTACGGCTGGCGTCCTAGGGTCCAGATCACCGATCAGTGTCCAACTGGGATCGGCCTTGGCCTGGTACCAACCTCGGG
>DASYOJ010000387.1:0-1974 GCA_036007925.1 Candidatus Nanopelagicales bacterium | reverse complement strand
CGGCTGGTGAAGGCGAGGCGGTGACCATCACCTTGGACCATGAAGTCGACGTCACCCGCGGCGACGTCCTCGCGGCCGTGGATCCGGACGGGTCGAGCCTGCAACCTGCAGACCGGTTCGCCGTGGACATGGTCTGGTTAGGTGAGGAGCCGCTCGCACACGGGCGTTCATACCTACTGGTCTCTGGATCCCGCTCGGTGCCGGCCACCGTGACGAACGTTCGTCACAAGCTTGATGTCGTCTCCGGTCACGAACATGCCGCGCGACTGCTTGATATGAACGACATCGGTCGAGTGGAAGTGGCCACCGATCGACCCATCCCGATGGATCCGTACAGCAGGTGCCGCGATACAGGTGGCTTCCTACTTGTCGATCGGGTGACCGCAGACACGGTTGCCGCCGGCCTAGTGCGCCATGTGATGCGCCGTGCATTCAACGTAGTCCCGCATACCTACGATGTCGACGAGCAAGCGCGCGCCACGTTGATGGGCCACGCCGGACGTGTCGTCTGGCTCACCGGCCTACCTGGGTCGGGCAAGTCCACCATCGCGGATGCGGCTGTGCGGCGTTTGCACGCGATGGGTGTCCACACCTTTGTTCTTGATGGTGACAACGTTCGTACCGGCTTGAATAAGGACCTCGGCTTCACCGCCGAAGACCGCGCGGAAAACGTCCGCCGGGTGGCCGAAGTGGCCAAGCTGATGCGTGAAGCTGGACTGGTCGTCTTCGTTGCCTTGGTTTCCCCGTACAGATCGGATAGGGAAGCCGCCGCCGCGTTATTCGACGAGGGTGAATTCCTTCAGGTGTACGTGGACACTCCAGTCGAGGTATGTGCCGAGCGGGACCCCAAGGGCTTGTATGCCAAAGCCGCGGCTGGGAACCTGCCCAACATGACCGGGGTTGGCCAGGGCTATGAGGTTCCCGAAGAGCCCGATCTCGTGCTCGATGGGACGGGTGATCTTGATGCCGAAGTCGGGCGCATCGTCGATGCCGTCCTCGGCGAGTAGCCCACCCCTGGGATACTTGCGGCCCCATGTCTGGACCCAACACCGAATTCGATCCCAAACAGGTCGCCGCGCTTGATCCGCAGGCGATCGAATCAATGGTTGCCGACGCTCTGGCTGCGATTGCTGCGGCCGGCAATCTCGAGGAACTGAAACAGGCCCGTCTGGCGCACGCCGGGGATCGTTCTCCGCTCGCCTTAGCCAACCGGGAGATCGGGGCGCTGCCCCCTGCGGCGAAGGCCGATGCGGGCAAGCGAGTCGGTCAAGCCCGTGGCGACGTCAAGGCAGCGCTCGAACAACGCGAGGTGGTCCTCACCCAAGAGCGAGATGAGCAAGTGCTGCGAGCCGAGTCGGTGGATGTCACGCTGCCGGTAGAGCGCAACCCGGTGGGCGGGCGACATCCGCTGACGACCCTGATGGAACGTATGGCGGATGTCTTCATCTCCATGGGCTACGACATCGCCGAGGGCCCGGAGGCCGAAGCCGAGTGGGCGAACTTCGATGCCCTGAACGTCCCCCCGGATCACCCTGCGCGCACGATGCAGGACACCTTCTATGTCGAATCACCCGACAGCGGGGTGGTGCTGCGGACCCAGACCTCACCTATTCAGATCCGCGCGATGCTTGAGCGTCCGCTGCCGATCTACGTCGTGGCGCCTGGTCGGGTCTACCGAACCGACGAGCTTGATGCCACGCACACGCCTGTCTTTCACCAAATCGAAGGCCTCGCGGTGGACGAGGGCCTGACCATGGCAGATCTCAAGGGAACCCTCGATCACCTGGCCACCCAGATGTTCGGCGCGGGGATCATCACCCGGTTACGCCCGTCGTACTTTCCGTTCACCGAGCCCAGTGCGGAGGTTGACCTGGAGTGTTTCGTCTGTCGCGGCGCTTCGGTTGGCAACGCCGCAAGCCCGTGCCGCACCTGCGGCAGTGAAGGCTGGATCGAATGGGGCGGTTGCGGGATGGT
>DASYOJ010000386.1:0-8398 GCA_036007925.1 Candidatus Nanopelagicales bacterium | reverse complement strand
CTTGTTGAACCCCGCGTCGTTGCTCGGTGTCCTCAACGCCGCTACCCAAAACCTCACCGCCGATCCGCAGTTGGCCCAAATCGAGAACCTGCGCGATCTTGCGGTGAGCATGCGGGATCTGCGTCCGAAGGACATCACCTTCACCACCATGCCGTGGAAGCCATCGGGAGATGGCGCCACCGTGCAAGTAGCCAAGAAGCGCGCCAACCCGCTGTGGGATGCCATTGCCAATGACACCCCATGGCCGCCCAAGGGCAATACCGACCAACCGCTGTTGAAGAAGGAGCCTGAGGAAGTGCGGGTGGAAATCATCAACGCCACCGGCCAAAAGGGCACCGGTAAGCAGGCCAAGCGCGCGCTGACGCAAGAAGGCTTTAACGTGGTGAACGTCAAGAAGATCAAGGACGCCAACCTCGGGGAATACCCGTCCGAGGACACCATCTGGTTCGACCCGGACTGGGATGTTTCAGCCAAGACGCTGATCTACAGCACCGGTTTCGACAACACCGAAGAGGTGCCCGGCCAAGGCGGCACGATGCGGGTGATCATTACCGAGCCGCTCACCTCGGCCCGATCGGTCACCATCGCGAAAGCCACCCAGGACCTCACCGCCAATGTGAACACCGGCGACGAAAACTTCTGCGCCTCCTAACCCCCCCGCCGAACGGGCAGTTTCCGTGCGTCGAACGGGCAGTCTTCCAGCGTCGAACGGGCAGTTTTCGTGCGTCGAACGGGCAATGACAAACAACGACGACGCATCCCCGCCGAGGCGAATCAGCGCTGAACGACCCAAATCCCGAACGAGGCGTTGTAGATCAGCGTCCGCGTGCATACCGGCCCGCCTCGCCCGGCATCAGCCCACTGGGCCCAGGACTGCGCCCAGCCACCCGAGCCCGCTCCACCCCAGTTGTACCTCGAGTCATCAACATCAGCACACGATCCGGAATCTGGCACCGGAACTTGTTGCAGCACCGGGTCGGGACCCTGCGGATCGAAGGTGACGGTCTGCGCTTCAATAAGGAGTGCAGCAAGGGTGGAGAAGTTGGGTACGCCCATCCCGGTGGTGAGGTCGTAACCGTTGGCGGCTGAGGCGCCATCAATAGTCGTGTTGCCCAGCGGATCTCCGTTGCTATCCAAGAAGGGGGCAGGACCTGACTGCAGCGCTGTCACAGTTGTTACTGCATTCGGCCCTGACCAAATGTCACTGGACCATAGGTTGTTCGACCCTTGCGTTACGTCGTTGAGAGCCGATGAGAATTCCGAGCTGTACACGATGTTATGAACATCAAGACTCCCACCAGCGTTGTCAACGGGCGACAAACCGCGAGCAGTCAGTGCAGCATTGACATGCGAGAGCCCTACAGCGACTAACGGAGCGGCCGCGCTCGTGCCCATCTCACGTGAGAACACAGTTGCGTCGTTGTTGTCGGGAACGAGCCACGTCGGCCACCCAGCGAGAGCGGAAATGTCTGGTGAGAGTCGGTTCGTGGAACCTTGAATCGCCGAAGCTACTCGGTCTTGATAAGAAGGACGTGGATAAACCACGCTTACTCCCCCCGTTGTTCCTATCCCCGGCCATTCCTCATTAGCATCAAAGTCCCAATAGCAGTCGCTACCCAGGCCCCAGTTTCGCCAGGCGACAGGTTGGTACAAGGAACCTGGCACATACGCAGTTGGAGTTATGGGTGCGCCATTCCAGTCAGTCGGCGCCCACATGGTCCCACCGATGGACAGGACGTCGGGACTCGTTGATGGCCACTGCGGTGCCATCTCATCTCGTTGGCCGCGGGTCAAAGGCTGGCAGCCCCCGGACCCCTCATCACCACTAGAGACCAACGTAATGACCCCGGCACCGGCCATTCCGGCTAACACTTCATCGGTTTGCGAGATGTACAGATCCTGATCTGCGCTTCCTATGATTCCCAGATCGTCTTCAAGGAACTGGCTCAACGATTTCTCGAAGACTGCGTAACTCATTGTCACAATGCATCCAGCCTGTGGTGTGTCCAATTGCGCTCGCGTCCAAGCGCTTGGAACGTCTCCCTCCAATCCGCATGCGTGGGCTGCGTTCAGGAGCGCTCCACGGAAATCAGCTCCGTCCTCAATCGTGGCCGTCTTTAGTGTCGTGTTTTCGGGAAGGATTCCCGCCACAACTGTCAGATCCAAGGTTGCTTCACCGGTCACGGGGAGCGTCGCGGTCTCGCCATCTGGTCGAAAGTCAGTCCACGTTGCCGGATCCAAACCACAGTTCTGCAAAAATGTGCGAACAACGCTCTGATTGACAGATGCGCCGAGCTCAACCACTACCAGTGTTTGCGGCGCGGGAGTAGCGTCAACAGGAACCGGGACACCGACCACTTCCGCGATCATGTCGGGGGGCAGGGCGAAATTCAAAGGTTCGCCGTAATTCCATGACACTTCACAGTTGGGATCGGGGTACGCCGGTGCCACAAATGTGTCGGTCGCCAGAGCCGACTGTGCGCTGGGCACGGAGAGCCAGCTGAGTCCGAAAGCGCCGGCAGCCAAGCCGACTCCCCAGCGACGCATCACACGACGGGCGGCCGACCGGCCTTGCTCATCCTCCACACCGTGCTCCAATCCATGGGCCGGCGCTCGCTCGGGGAAACGCGAATGCCTTCGCGCAATCCAGCGAACCAGGCACCCAACGCTTCACGGTTGTGGACCCTAGCAACGGTCAGTAACGCCCAGCTGCCAACGTAGAGCGGCTCAAGAGGTACCGGAAGGTTCCGCCTGGCCAACCACACGCGGTTGCGTGCGTTCATCCGATAGAACTCTTCGTGGCGGAGTGGATCGATCACCGGGTGATGAACCACGAGATCACCGGCGTACCAACATCGGTATCCGGCATCCCACACCCGCCAGACCAGATCGATGCCTTCGTGCGCGTAGAAGAACTCCTCGGGCCACCCACCCGCTGCCTCGAACGCCTCGCGCCGGATGGCGGTGGCGCCTTCCCACAACGTGGTGGCCGGCCCGGAGCGGGTCCGATCGCCCACTCGTAGCCGCGGGACCCAGCGCCCTGGTGGCTTCCGTCCGGTCGGGTCTTCCACCCGCGGCTGGATCAAGCCGAGCTGTGGATCGGAATCGAAGCGACCTTTGATGGAAGCCAGGAAGGAGGGGTCGGGCAGGTAGGCGTCGTCGTCGAGAAAGAACAACAACTGCCCGCCTACCTGGTTAACGCCGGCGTTACGCCCCGCGGGAATTCCCACGTTTTCGATGAGGCCAACGCTGCGCACGCTTTCGGGTAGATCGACCGGTTCCCAACCATTCCCAACGACGACGACCTCGATGCCCACGTCTTGCTGCGCAAGAACCGAATCGATGGCACGACGCAACTCTGCGGGGCGTTGCCCCATCGTCAAAATGACAACTCCGATATCAGTGCTCATGCGCGCAACTTGCTGGAGGAAACGATTGCCAGGAAATGTCCGATCACCGTGATGACTCCGAAGATCGCCAACGCCGCTACGAGGAACTGCGTGGCCCCGAGATCGCCAAGAAAGGCATCCACAATCCCGGCGATTAACGCCAGCAGGGTGAGCTCCACCGAGTGATAGGCGCGGTAGAACGGGAAGAACCGGGCCACAGAGCGCAACCTGCGCACTCCGGTCGCCTGCGGGGTTCCCACGCCCTTGGCATCGGCCAGTTTGGGCAGATCGTTATAAGCCCGCGAGACGTGCACCATGTCATTCAAGGACTTGTTCAACAACACCAGCACGGCCAACAACGCACCGATCAACGGCCAGGGGGTATCAAGCCAACCCGCGTCGGGGAAGCCAGCTGCACGTAGGCCCAGGGCAATGGGAATGAGGCTCTCGGTGACGTAGTGACCGACCCGGTCCAAGAAAACGCCCTTGGGTGAGGATGTCTGCCGCCAGCGGGCCACCTCGCCATCGCTGCAGTCCCACAGCATCTGCAGCTGTCCCAAGATCGCCGCAAGGAAGACACCGGGCAACCCGGGGACGAGCAGCGCGACGGCCGCTGCAATACCGGTGAGGATCATCAACGCGGTAACCCCATTGGCAGAAATCGAGGTGCGCAGCAGCAGCCGCGTCAGGTACGGGGAGATGCCCCGCAAATAGACATCGGCCACCCAGTGCTCGGAGTTCGCGCGCATGCGGACCGCATCGGGTTGGCAGATGTCGCGCACCTGAGCAACGGTCGGGCGATCGGGACGCTCACCGGACTCTGGCCGATCACGGCCTTCCTCGCTCATCGGCTACTCCGCAACCATTGAATAGATGCCACGCCCGCGAACCATAGGACCCACCACACCAGCAATGCGGTGAGGCTTGCTTGCGCGGCGGTTACTGCCAGTGCAGTCACGATGACCCCCACGACGATGACCCGCCCGTCCCAGCCAAAACCCAGCCACGCCAACCATCGCGGTGGCGCTGCCCCTTGCAGCGAGCGATAGAGGGTGTCGTAGTGGTGGTAGGCGATCGCGAACAAGATCCAAAACGCCAGTGGTTGAAGTGTCGGAAAGCCGACGGTCACGAGCAGGGCGATGGCGGTGAGTTCGAACGCGCGCAGCAACGCTGGTGCGCTCCAGGCGAAACGTCCATGCATCGAGGGCGTCAGCGCTGGGATCACCCGCGCGATCACCGAGACCACGGGCCCGGCATCGAGTTGGGTGCGTAGCACCTGCGGCCCATCTCCGGGCGTGGCCCCGGACCAGGTGAGCGTGCGCACAACACGACCAACAACGACGTACGCCACGGCGATCACCCCAGCGATCAGCAACCCACCAAGCGCCCAGGTGGGCCCCGCCACCACGGCGAGCACGCTCAGCAGCAACCATCGCTCCCCGATCGGCATATGCACGATCTTCTTGACCCAGCGAACCGCTGAGCGCCGGTTAATCCGCGCCGATGCTTGCATCGCACCGGCTAGCCCCCCGCGGGCTGATTCGCGACCATCGCTGCGCTGCCGGATATCAACCTGCGGCACGTTGGCCTCACGTAGTCGTTGGATTTTCGCGAAGTCGTAGTCGGAAACATGGCGCGTGGTCTGCAACACGATCAGCGTGATGGCGATCCACCAGGCATCACCACCCATGACACCCGCACCGATGGCCAAGCCGCCGTAGGCGGCGAATTCCTTTACGCGGTCGGTAGCAGCATCCAGCCACGCACCAAGGGCAGTGAATGTGCCGGTGGCGCGGGCTACTTCGCCGTCGACACAATCAACGATCAAACTCAGTTGAAGTGCGATCGCCCCGATGAGGATCAACGGCCAGCGACCGGTGGCGAACAGTGCGGCCGCTGCTATGCCGATGGCAAACGAGATCGCCGTGACGGTGTTGGGGCTCACGCCTGCGCGCAGCGCCAGCCTGGTGAGCGGCTTAGAAGCTTTACGCACCACGAAAGTGGAGTAGAACCCATCGTCCATCCGGTTAGCGAGGAGTCCTTGAACCTTCGTACGCGACACCGACTCCACTTCCCGAAGCGCAGCATCGCGATCAGCCGGTGCCCGAAACCAGGGAACATCGACCATTTCCACCGCGCGTAACGCGATCTGTCGGCGCACCAGAGCAACAGTGACCGCCTCAACTACCTGCGAATGTGAGACGTCAACGTCGCCAGCAGCCACCGCATCACGCAGTTCACTGATGGCCTGGTGCGCTGCCGGAGCATCCTGCGCAGCGATGACCATCGCACCCACACTGCGGTGCGTGGGATCAACCACCTCATAGAACGATGTACCGCACGAAACGATGGTGTGGTGGCGCACCACCACGTCACCACGCGGATCAACGCGGACCAAGACGCTGGACGGGGCTAAGGGATCGGACTTGACAGGCGCGAGAGCATCGTCGACCGCGATCAAGTCCGCGGAAATGATGACAACTCGATCACCTGACTCGAGGGCCTGCATCAATGACTGCAGTTGCCCAAGAACATCGGCCCGGGTGCCAGTGCCCCCTTCGACGATGCACGTCTGGTGGCTCACGAGTCAGTTTTCCGAAGCAGCGAGGAATACCCGTCTTTACGGGCCTGCCGCCAGGCTCGACCCGCTAACTCGCGCGCCGTGGGCTCTTCCTTGCTCGCCTCGATGACCGCGGCCACCGCGGCCACCGCGGCATCGACCGGCAACTGGTCTGTGTCAACGGCGCTGGCGGGTGCAGAGGGCATGCGGACCGCCAACGAGGCGAGGTCCCCATAGACGTTCACACCTAGCTCCTCGATAGCGGCAACCGACTTTGCGCCTTGCTCAGCGGCCGCATCCAACGCCCAGTCGGGTGTAACCAACTTTGGTTCATCCGGATCTGGGGTGCGCCCTTCCACCATCCGCAATGCCACGCCTCGGCGAACAAGACGCACGTAGTCGGTCCACTGCATCTGCTTCTTGACCTGCTTGTTCAACCGCACCAGCAGCTCGGCTTCGGCTGCCGTCATCGAGCGATTGCTCGTCAGATCCATCCGCGAAACCAAAACGCCCTCAGGAACACCGAGCATCTGCTCGAAGGCATGAAACTGCGCGCTGCGATCGACGTCTTCAAGCACCAGCACATTGACGTTGCCTGGACCTACCGCGGCGGCCCACCGCCGCAGCACTTCACCATGATCGTGTCGGCGCCAAAACGTTGGCGAGATCTTCGATGATCCAGGAGTAGCGAAGACATCCTCCAGCCACTTCTCGTACCCGGTCGTGAGGCCGTACTTCAGGTACTGCTGCCAGGAAGATGGCAGCAACTTGCCCAAGTTGCGCAACGTGACGACAACCGTCACTTTTTCCGGCCCGCCGAGGGCTTCAACCGTCTCGCGCGCCTTATCTTCGGGTGCCTCACAGAAGAACTCGCTACTGATCACTACGCGGCCGGTATGTTTGTTCGAGCGACGCACCAAAGAATCGAAGTGCCGCTGATCCATCACCGATCCGCCACGGGAGTTCCATCCCCACGGCCGACCGAGTAGCGCGAGAGCCGCTCGGTGCTGGGCCTGCAACTTCCCCGGGTAGCGCACACCGTGGGTGAGCAAATCGGAACGGGCATCGGCAAGTGCAGCCTGGATGGCCGTGGTGCCGGTCTTGTGAACCCCGACATGGAGCAACACTGCATCATCAGTGATGACAGGTACGGGTGGCAGCACAGGTGCTGAAACCGCCTCCGACATGGCCCTCAGCCTATTCGGCTAGGCCGCCACCTTCTGTCTCTCGAGCGGCTTGTCGGGCTGCCCGCATAGCCGCAAGGGCCTCGGGCACCGTGGTGTCGGCCACGAGCCGCCCATCGGCGATATACAACGCACGATCACAAAAGCGGCGGAACTGTTTCGGACTGTCTGAGGAGATGATGAAGGTGGCGCCTTGTTCGCGCAATTGATCCACGTGCGTCCACGCTTCCTGACGGAAAGCACGTTCACCGACTACCAGCGTTTGATCAATGGCGTACGCATCGGCATTAACGGACATCGCAATTGTCCATGCGAGCTTCTGCCGGACAGTCGGCGGCGCAGCGTTGAGGTAGCGGCCAAGCATGTTGGAGACCCCGGCGCGTTCGGCGATCTGTGGCAGTTGCCGCTCGATCTCCTGCGGGGTCATACCCAGCAATCCGCCAACGATGTAGATGTTCTGGCGAATTGTGTACATGCGGGCGAAGGCTCGAGCGACCTCAATCATCGGCACTATCGGTCGACTGCGCCGGATGGTTCCTTCGTCGGGGCGCAACGTTCCCGCGGCCAGGCGTAGCAATGCTTGTCGGCCAGGGCCCTTCGGACCTACGACGGCCACCGATTCCCCGGGCTCAATCCGAAAGGAAACATCCGTCAATGCTTCGATTTCATCGCGGCGAACTTCACCGGCAATACGGCGCAACTTTTGGCGCCGACCGCTACCCCGGCGACGACGATGGCGCGGCATCCTGATCGACACGTTGCTAAATTCCACAACGGCATCGAACTCGCGATCGATAGCTACCCGCGCCACCTCACACCTCCTTCAGGATCCGGGGTTCGAACTTCTTGAACGTGATCAAGCCGAGCACGAAGATCCCCACGCACAGACCCAATGAGATGCCATATCCCACAAAGCTTGAGGCCTCTTCTGGCCACCATCCGATCCGATAGAGGCCTAGGACTCCCACGAGGGGGTTGAAGGAGGCGAGGAATTGCGCCCCCGCAGGGATATTTGACACCGAGTACAGCACTGGGGACAGGTAGAACATCGCGCGGATCACGATGCGCACCAACCGGGCCACATCCGGGAAGACCACAGATGCCGAAGCGATAAGCAGCGCCAGCCCATACATCAGCAGGAATTGCACGAGGATGCCGACAGGGAACAGCACGATCAACGGACCTGGCAAGAATCCGGTGAGCGCGATTCCCAACAAGATGACCGGTAGGGAAAAGATGAACTCGATGAGGGCGACCAGCATGGT
>DASYOJ010000385.1:0-2798 GCA_036007925.1 Candidatus Nanopelagicales bacterium | reverse complement strand
TGAAAGGACTACGACGACGTCCACCGCCTGTTCGATCCCGTCGGCATCACCATCGACCGGCCAGAACAGCTTCCGCTGCAGCCCGAAGAACACGTGCGGGTGTATTTCTTGGAGCATGACGGCGATCCCGTGGTGCGCTTTCGCGCTGATCTGGCGCACCGGCGTCCGGCCTGGCTGCCGACCAACGGCGGGCGCGGTCGCGGTGTGCCGCCGGATATGCGCTGGCGGCCGGGGATCACCTGGGCCCAGGTGCTGGTCGACACCGTCTTCGCGACCGATGTGACCCCCGGGGATTTCCGCAGCGTTGGGCACGACTACCGCGCCGACCTCGGCGCGGTCGTCACCGCGGCGTATGCGCTCACCGAAGGCGATCGAGCAGCCGGCTGGCAGGTGCGGTTGGAGGAGCGGCTGCGGGCGAGGGAAATCCGCCGGGCGCAGCGGGTGGCTCCGGGTCCCGGTAGCCGGTAGTCCACTCGCTACCCTGGAGCCCGGTCCACTCTCCCGACCCTTCCCCGCGGAGAACCCGCAGAGAGGTTGCCCTATGTCCGCCAGTACCTCGTTCGTCGGCCGCGATATGGCCGTCGACCTAGGCACGGCAAACACCCTGGTGTACGTCCGGGGTCGGGGCATCGTGTTGAACGAGCCCTCCGTCGTGGCTATCAACAACAACTCCGGTGGGATCTTGGCGGTCGGTGCCGAAGCCAAGCGGATGATTGGGCGCACCCCGGGAAGCATCGTGGCGATCCGGCCGTTGAAGGACGGCGTGATCGCTGACTTCGACACCACCGAGCGCATGTTGCGTTACTTCATCCAAAAGGTTCATCGCCGTCGGCACTTGGCCAAGCCTCGGTTGATCATCTGTGTGCCATCGGGCATCACCGGAGTGGAGCAACGCGCCGTGAAGGACGCCGGCTACGCAGCCGGTGCACGCAAGGTTTTCATCATCGAAGAGCCGATGGCTGCGGCGATCGGTGCGGGGCTGCCGGTGCATGAGCCGACCGGCAACATGGTCGTGGACATCGGCGGTGGCACTTCCGAGGTAGCCGTCATCTCTTTGGGCGGCATGGTCACGAGTTTGTCGGTGCGCGTGGGCGGGGATGAACTCGACAACTCGATCGTGCAGTACATCAAGAAGGAATACTCCTTGATGCTCGGGGAGCGAACCGCTGAAGAGATCAAGATGGCGATCGGTTCTGCGTTCCCGATGCCCGATGAACCCCACGCTGAGATCCGCGGCCGCGATCTAGTCACCGGTCTGCCGCGCACCGTTGTCGTTTCCGCTGAGGAGATTCGCCGGGCGATGGATGAGCCGGTGAACGCGATTGTCGATGCCGTCAAGGCCACGTTGGATCGCACCCCGCCTGAGTTATCCGGCGACATCATGGATAGGGGCATCGTGCTGACCGGTGGCGGCGCTTTGCTGCGCGGCCTTGATGAGCGGCTACGTCACGAGACAGGTATGCCGATCATCGTGGCGGAGCGGCCGCTGGAGTGCGTGGCTATTGGATCGGGCAAGTGTGTCGAGGAGTTCGAGGCGCTCCAGCAGGTCCTGATTTCCGAGCCGCGCCGCTAGTAACCGTGAGCGCTGCCCCGATGGCTGGCGCGGACACGGCAGACTCGCCCCATGCTCTCCCGACGCACCCGCATCGTGTTGGCGGTCTTGGTGGTTGCGTCGCTCACCTTCGTGATCTTGGATCTGCGTGGCGGTGAGGGTCCGCTATCCAGCGCGCGGTCGGCGGTATCGGCGGTGACCGGGTTGCTGCAAAAAGGCGCGGCGACGGTCTTTTCTCCGGTCACCTCCGCCGGCGATTGGTGGTCCACCTGGCGCAATCAGGCTGGTCAGATCAGTGAATTGCGCGCGGATAACGAGGAGTTGCAGCGGGTGGTGCGTGAGTCGGCCAGCGATCGCGCCCGAGCAGATGCGCTCGATGAGTTGTTGGGTGTGGCCACGGCAGGGCGTTACCGGGTACTGCCGGCCGAAGTCATCGCCGTTGGTCCGGCGCAGGACTATGCATGGACCGTCACTATCGACGCCGGTTCTCTCGATGGCATCGAGCAGGAGATGACCGTCATCAATGGTGAAGGGCTCGTGGGTCGGGTCCTGAAGGTGAACCAGACAACCTCCACCGTGGTGCTACTGGTCGATGCATCATCTGCGGTCGGTGGGCGAGTGGCCACCACCGAGGAAATCGGCATCGTGGCCGGCACGGGGCGGCAGGACTCGCTGGATTTCCAGTTGCTGGATCCGCTGGCGGAGTTGGTGGTTGGCGATGCGCTGGTGACGTTCGGTTCGCGCGGTGGACGCCCGTATGCACCGGGGGTGCCGATCGGTGAGGTTGTGGACATCACCGGAACCGCTGGGCAGTTGACGCGGGTAGCAACGGTGCGCCCGTTCGTCGATGTTTCCCAGTTGAGCATCGTCGGCGTGGTGGTGCGCCCGCCGCGGGAGGACCCGCGCGACTCGCTATTGCCGCCGCGCGATCAGGCACCGCAAACACCGGACGGCTCGAACAACAACGAGAACAACAACGACGACGCAAATAACGAGAACCAAAATAACGAGAACGCACCGACCGACGACGGCGCAAGCACCGAGGCCGATGCACCATGATTGTCCGCCAAGGTCTGGTGATCGGCGTGCCGCTGCTGCTTGCCTCGCTCATCCAAGTCACCTTGCTCTCCCGGTTGGGCCTGCCGGGGGCCACCCCGGATTTGTTGGTGGCCATCGTGGTGGCGGTGGCGTTGGCGATGGGTCCGATCCAGGGAGCCTTCGCCGGTTTCCTGGCCGGAGTGATCAT
>DASYOJ010000384.1:0-2482 GCA_036007925.1 Candidatus Nanopelagicales bacterium | reverse complement strand
GGTGAACGCGCGGCCAGCCTCGTCGATGCTGAAGGTGGGCGTTAGCGCCTCTCGGATAGCTGCCGACCAGTACGGCGAGAGGTCACCACCGGAGATCGCCTGCCACAAGGCTGGTTCGAGTAGCCCGAGCGGGGGAGGGCGTAGTGCCTCGCGGATATCACCCAGGGATCGGTCATCGCTTACCAAATGTCGGGGGCCGAACAGTCCTCCGTCGAGCAGGACGGCGGATCGAACAGCGTGTGGGTGGCGAGCTGCTGTGTGCAGCGCCACCGATGCCCCCCAGGAATGGCCGACCACGATCGCTGATTCGAGTTCATAAGCCGCAAGGACGTCCATCACATCGTCGGCAAGGCGGTCCATCGAGAAGTCCGATTGTGCGTCCACCTCATCGGTGGCGCCTTCACCGTGCCCCCGCTGATCCACGGTGATCAGGATCCGATGGGACAAGTGCCGCATGACGGGCTTCCAGTAGTGACGCTGCTGGGAGAGTCCATGGAGCAAGACCAGGGGTACCGATTCGGCTGGCGCTGGCCCATCGGCTGGCACCTGCATGTCGGCAACAATCGGTATGCCGTCCTTCGCGTTGATGAGCACGTAGGAACGCTAGTGCGTAGGCGACCAGAGCGCGGGCCCACCTAGGATCACTCACCTCATGACCACCACCACGCACCTTCCTGCGGCGGTGCTCTTCGACATGGACGGCACGCTCATTGACAGTGAGCACCTATGGCTGGCCGCCGAAATCAATGTGATGAACGACCTGGGTGCCACCTGGACCAGCGCCGATCAAACCCATTGCCTCGGTGGCCCACTGGAGCGGGTAGCGGCGTACATGGCCGAGCGCAGCGGCAGCGATCGCGCAATAGCGCAGATCGGCGAAGCGCTGCTGAATTCCATCGAACACCAGATGCGCACCTCGCCTTTGTCGTGGCGTCCGGGGGCAGCACAGTTGCTTGGCTCGTGCTTGGCAGATTCCATTCCGCGCGTGCTCGTGACCGCTTCGTGGGCCCGGTTGGTCGATGCGTTGAGCGATCGGATCGCCCAAGAGTTCGGCGGCGATCCCTTTACGTCTGTGGTGGCCGGTGATCATGTCCGCAACAGCAAGCCGCACCCCGAGCCATACGTCATGGCGGCCGCGCGCGTTGGTTCGGATCCGAAGCACTGCTTGGCCATCGAGGATTCACCTACCGGGGTGAGGTCTGCCATCGCCGCCGGGTGCAAGGTCATCGCGGTTCCGCACCTGGCTCCGGTCGATGGTCTCGTCTCGTCGGCACCCCATGCAGCGGTCGTGACGTCGCTCGAAGGATGGTCGGTCCAGGCGCTGTGGGAGTTGGTTGGCTGAAGCGTCGTCCCTCGCGGGGTTTACGTCGTTGGCTGTGCCGGTAGCGCCGGCATCTGCGGCAACACCCCACCCTGGGCCGGGCACGCTTCATGGAACGCGCAGTACGCACACAGGCCCGAGGGTGCGGGTTGGAAGCCGGACTCCACCGCGCGGCCAATGGCTTGTTGGATAGCCAGGATCTTGCGCTCGGTGGCTAGCAAGTCCTCAGCGGCTGGGTCGTAGTGGATGGTCTCTGCGTTACCGAGATACAGCAGTTGCAATCGCGTGGGGATCTGCCCGGTCATCCGCCACCACACCAGTGCGTAGAAGCGCATTTGGAACATCGCTTTGCTTTCATACCCGCTACCGGGGCTACGTCCGGTCTTGTAATCCACCAGGCGGATTTGACCGTCGGGTGCCTTATCAACCCGGTCAATGAAGCCGCGCAGCGTCAGCCCGGATTCCAGTTGCGCACTCACCGCGAGTTCTTGCGCATGCGGCGATAACCGAGTGGGATCTTCCAACGTGAAGTAGGTCTCCAGCAAAGATCGCGCCGGAGCGATGACAGCCAATGCGGTCTCTTCGGGGGAGGCATCATCGATGCCGGCCTGGAGGGCCTGTGCCGCATCGGGGTCGGTTGCCGAGAGTTCTTTGTACCGGGCGGCAAAGAAATCGACCGCGGCCGCAACGGTTCGCTCCCGCGGGTCTACGCCGAACAGGTCCTCAAGGGCGGCGTGGACCAACGTTCCGCGGATCGCCACCGCTGATGGTGGTTCGGGGAGTTTGTCGATAACCCGTAACCGATACAGCAAGGGACAGTTCAGAAAATCCCCGGCGCGTGAGGGTGACAACGTCTGCGGGAACACCACGCCACTGTAGGCCGCGTGCCTGTGTCCACGGACTATCGTCGCGCCAATGGCACGCAAGAGACCCACACATCCGCCGGCTTCGCGAGATCTCGTCGATGTGCGTCCACGCGATACCGGCCCGCTTCGCGTGGGGGAATTGGTGCAACTCAGTGATCCGCGCGGAACCAAGAAGACGATCACCACGCATGCCGGTGCGATCGTGCATACCCACCGCGGCCAACTCGCCCATGACGACATCATCGGCAGCGACGAAGGCAGCGTGATCACCTCGAGCCGGGGCATCGAATTCTTG
>DASYOJ010000383.1:0-11917 GCA_036007925.1 Candidatus Nanopelagicales bacterium | reverse complement strand
CCGCCGTCAAGATCCGGGTTCCACAACTGCTCGTACTGCTCGGCGGTGATGGATGCAGCGTCACTCGTCATTCCGGTGGCCTCTCTCACGTATGTAAATATTGACAGGAAATTTATTTCATGTATTTTCTATCATATGACTCATCCAAGTGCGAATTGCCACTCCGTAACGGTCCTCGAAGGCGACGGCGTAGGCCCGGAGGTGGTCGGCGCTGCCCTCATGCTCATGGACGTTATCGGGGTTTCCTTAAAGTACGAATTCGCCGAGGCCGGTGCGCGCGCCTTTGAACACGGTATCGCCAGTGGCGTTCCCCGCGAGACCCTCGATTCCATCCAGCGCACCCAGGTAGTTCTCAAGGGACCACTCGCTACACCCATCGGGGAAGGTGGAAAGAGCGCGAACGTGACGTTGCGCAAGATGTTCGAGACATTCGCCAACGTCCGACCCGCGCGCGAGCTCCCGGGGATCGCCAGTCCCTTCGCTGGTCGTGGTGTCGATCTGGTGGTAGTGCGCGAGAACGTCGAGGATCTGTACGCCGGTATCGAGCACATGCAAACACCGAACGTCGCGCAGTGTCTGAAGTTGGTAACCAAACTCGGCTCCCAGCGGATCGCGCATGCCGGGCTAGCACTGGCTACGGCCGAAGACCGTTCGCGGGCAACGGTGGCCACCAAAGCGAACATCATGAAAATGACCGAGGGGATGTTCAAGCGCGAGTTCGAGATCGCCGCACGCGACTATCCGAACCTCGAGACCGACCACATGCTCATCGACAACTGTGCCCATCAGATGGTGATGCACCCTGAGCAATTCGACGTGATCGTCACCACGAACATGAATGGCGACATCCTGAGTGATCTGGCAAGCGGTTTGGTCGGTGGACTCGGCTTCGCTCCCTCAGCGAATCTCGGGTACGACGTAGCAATGTTTGAAGCAGTGCACGGGACGGCTCCGGATATCGCCGGACACGACAAGGCCAACCCGACGGCGATGATCTTGTCGGCGGTGATGTTGCTACGGCATCTGTCCGAGTTCACCGCTGCCCAGAAACTCGAACAGGCGCTCTTCGTCACCCTCGAGCAGGGAGTTCGGACCGCAGACGTTCCCGGGCCGTCACCCCGAGGCACTCGAGCCTTCGCAGAGGCCGTGGCCGCCAACATCGGTGCGACCTCGTCCGTGCCGACGAGGAACCACCAGGATCTGAAGATGCCGCACGTCTACCAAGAAGACGTTGAACAGATGCCTGGTTCACGGGCCAAGGTCGGTGTCGATGTCTTCATTGAAACCAACGAGTCCCCCGATCGGATCGCCGAACGCCTCCATACCGCCTTAGCCACGGCTCCGTTCGCACTCCAGATGATCTCGAACCGAGGAACGCAAGTGTGGCCGGAACCGGGAACCTTGCCCACCTGTGTCGACCACTATCGCTGCCGCTTCGTTTTCGACGAATCGTCTCCATGGAGCGATCACGCCGTCATCGATCTGCTCGCGCGGGTCGGGTCGGTTTACCGCTGGATGCATGTCGAGAAGCTCGAGGAGCACGACGGAGCTGCGACGTTCACCCGTGCCCAAGGTCAGAACTAGTCGGTATCGGGCACCATATGGGCATGGCCGGCGCACATTCATCCGCATCGTCCGACGAAGATCGCCATTGGACGTTGCTCACGAACCACGGCCGCCTACTCCTTCTCATCGCTCAAGAACCCGACGCTCGAATCCGCGACCTAGCCACGGCAGCCGGGGTTACGGAGCGAACCGCGCAAACGATCGTGACCGACCTTGAGCACGCTGGCTACATAACCAAGGAACGCAGCGGCCGGCGGAACGTGTACACCGTCAACCGACGTCAACCCTTCCGTCACCCAGCGGAATCGGACCACAGGGTTGGGGAACTGATCGACGTCTTCACCCATGATGAGTAGTGCGCAGTAGTCCATACGCGGGTAGCACGATCGCGCTGGCTACCGTGCACAACAAGGAATCAGCGATTGCTCCGGTCTTCGATGACCTTCTCGGTGCGGATGTGGTCGTCATTGCGATCGACACCGACCGCTTCGGGACCTTCACCGGCGAAATTCCGCGTCTCAATACCCCGCGCGAAGCCGCTATCGCGAAGGCACGAGCCGGCATGGATTGCGCTGGGTACACCGTCGGTCTGGCCAGTGAAGGAACCATCGGGCCTGATCCGGTTATGCCGTTCGTCACATCGGACATCGAGTTGATCGTCCTCGTGGACGACATCCGGGGAATCACCGTCAGCGAGATGACGCGCAGCACCGACATCGTCGCGGTTCGGGAAGCAGTTACGCCCGAGACCGATCTGAAGACCCTGCTGGCTCGAGCCGACTTCCCCCGGCACGGCTTGATCGTTCGCACGGCCGAACCGAAAGAAGGACCGATTCTCAAAGGCATTACCGACCATGCGGCGCTTGAATCTGCCATCAGCGAGTGCAGCGCCACCCATGGGACAGCCATCGTTGAAAGTGATTTTCGTGCGTGCTTCTCCCCGAGCCGGATGCGAAACATCCGAGACTGCGCCACTCGGTTAGCCCAGCGCCTCGATACCCCCTGCCCGGAATGCACAGCGCCAGGCTGGGGTGCGATCGAACCCGTCCGTGGGCTCCCGTGCTCTGTTTGCGGCACTTTCGTCGAATCCGCAATCCGGGCAGATGCGTTCGGTTGTCCAGCTTGCTCGGCCAGACACGAAGTCCCCCGACCGAACCGCACGGTCGATCCGCGCTGGTGCCCGTTGTGCAACCCGTGATGAGTCAGGTGAACGGACCCTCACAGCCGTTTCAGGAAGCCTTCATGTCCATGCGACACCGTTGCATGATCACTTCGGAGCACACGAGAGTTCGAAAGGAGTACCCATGAGACGAACCATCCGATCCTCGATTGCCGCACTGGCGGTCAGCGGACTGGCTCTCGGAATGGCCGGACCGGCCTTCGCGAACAGCGCGGAGGCGAACCTGCGTCAGGACGACATGCGGGGTTTGCAGGTTGTCGACGACGATGAGGACGACCGGGATCCACGAGGCAACGACTGTCGCTGGATACCGGACAACACAGCGGACAACACGGTCGACAACACCCGGGATGCGACAACCGATGGCGCTCAAACCCGGCCGGGCTTCACCCTGACATGCACAAACGGAGTAGACACCCGCTCCGCTAACACCGGGGATACAACAAGAGACAACACCCGGGACACGACACGAAGCGTGGACTTCACCAGGGATCTGACGAACACGAACACCATCACCAACACCCGTGCCCGCTGACGAGTCATCGACATCGGTTGCACCAGGTGCGCAGCAGCCCTGGGGCCTGGCAGCGGGGGATGAACTCATCCCCCACTGCTGGGTGCAAAGCAGACTCGGTGGCGGCCACTCCTACGAGGCTTACGCCTGCTTCGACCAGCGCCTGCTCGCCTCGGTGGTAGTGAAGGTGGTCCGGCCCCACCTCACCGACGATGAATCCACCTTGCGGACACTCGAACGAGAGACAACGATCCTCGGCCGCGTGAATCACCCGGTGATCGTGCGCGGGCTGCACGCTGAGCTCGGAGGTCCCCGGCCCTACCTCGCCATGGAGCGCGTGCCCGGTCCGCGCCTGTCGACCCTGCTGCGCAAGTACGGACCGCTGTCGATCGAGCAATTCCTGCCATTGGGCATGCAGGTCGCATCAGCCTTGCACTACTTGCACGCGCAGGAGATCGTGCACCTGGATGTGAAGCCGAGCAACATCATCATGGACAGCACACCGCGGCTCATCGACTTCAGCATCGCGCGCGGCATTTCCGAGACAGAAACCCTCGACCATGTTGTCGGAACAGACCAGTACTTGGCTCCGGAGCAGGCCTATCCGAATGGACCATTTCAGGTTGGGCCGGCGAGCGATGTCTGGGCGCTCGGGGTAACACTCATCGAGGCCTTCACAGGTACGCGCCCCTTTTTCGACAGTCACATAGCCGCGTCGAGCACACCGCTTGAAAGGTGGCCTCAGACTTTCGAGGAACCACCAGCAGCGTTACCGAAACTTCCTGGTGACGTTGCCGACATCGTGCTGCGTTGTCTCGAGCGCGATCCCGGCGAACGTCCACAACCAATCGAGGTCTTCGATGCCCTCGACCCGTGGGCGGAGCGGCTTCCACGGCCCCGGCTGACGCATCTGCGCTGACCGCTCAACCCCGAAGTTCCCCGACCCGGAAAACCTCCAGCCACTCCCGTGGCTCGCCAGGGCCAGCGTGCTCGCTCATGAAATCTGCCGTGGCGTCGATGCCGCACATCTCCCTCACCGCCTGGCTCCCGGCGGGGTGCCTTTCAATGAATGCAGTCAGGTCGTAGACCACACCCTCGACTACCGACCAGCAATCGCTTGCGCTGTCGTGCTGTGCCACTTCCTGCAATGAAATCGGGCGTTGCCGCTCCTGAGGTGAGGCGATCGGAGCACGCGCCTGCTCGAAGGTTCCAGCCCACGCTTCTTCGGCGCCTGAATGGCCCGCTGCGTACGTCACGCCACCCATAACAGCAGCGCCGATGACAACAAGACCGGCAAAGGTTCGCAACACCGCGACCGGTAGGCCGACCCTGCTGCACCACACCCAAGCGGCGGTGGCGCCGAGCGTGATCAGCGAGGCGGTGACTAGATAGTTGCCCCATCGCGCGTGTTGCTCAGGCAGGCCAATAGCGGCAGCCAGCGAATCACCCGAGCTCTTGGCGATGATGCTCGTGACCGCGGTGATGACCAAGCTGCCGACTGCGACCCACTGCAACGCTGGACGCCAGCGCTTCATGAAAACGGCGCCGAGGACGAGCAACAGGGATATCGGCGCGAAGACCACGACAGCGTGCACAACCAGCGGATGTGCGGGTAACGCGGTGATCGTTGCGAACGTCCCGAAGGGCAGGAAGAACACGACCGCAGGCAGTGCCAGCGCCAGAACAAGCGTGATCGACAGGGACGCCGATCCTCGGATACGGGACCCGAGCGAGGAACCGTCAGGTTGCGGACTCGTATCGGCTATCTGGGTCATCGACATGTTTGACGAAAGTAGGGAACGGCCCTGAGCGGATGATGAACCGATTCTGAAGGGCGCCTTCAGATCACGCGATCGCGCGCGGCAACCTGATCTCGATAACGGTTCCGCTAGCGCTGCTCTTGAGACTGGCCGTTCCGCCCTGGGCCCGGGTGAGCGATTGCACCACCGCGAGACCAAGGCCGGAGATGCGGTCGGCGTTGGAGTCCCGACTACTCACAAATGGTTCGAAAACGCGCGGTAGCAACTCCTCGGGAATGCCAGTGCCGTTATCCCGAACCGTGAAGACCACTTGATCTCCGTCCACCACCGTCGCGAGTCTCACTTGAGTCCCTTCCGGATTGTGCTCAACGGCGTTCTTGAGCAGATTCAATAGGGTCTGCTCGATTCGAGCTTGATCACCCATGACAACGTCCGGTGGCGGTGACTGGATGTCGATATCGGCATGCCCCAAGCCGGTGATGCGGGAGCGAAGGGAATCGACCACATCGGGGAGGAATACCGGCTCGCTTCTGACCGCGAGATCCTCTGCACCCCTGGCAACAGCTAGCAGATCATCCAGCACACGGCGCAATCGTTCGAGCTCCCGTTGAACCGTGCGTGCCATGTCGGCATTCGACTGTCCCTCGAGGGGGCCGAGGGTCTCCCACATCTCCAGGTGCCCTTCAGCGATCGCGAGCGGCGTGCGAACTTCGTGCGAAATGGCGGCCAAGTAACGGCGCCGGGTTTCCTCATCTTGGGCAATGCGTTCGATCATGCCGTTGAATTCCGTGGCGAGCTCTGCGACCTCATCGGCTGTGCTCGGCACCGGCACCCGCGCGGACAGGTCCGCCAGCGAGATCTCCTCGACCGCCTGCGTGACCTCCTTCAACGGGCGCAACGACCGCCGCACCACTAACGGCAACGCGACGCTGCCAATAATCAAGCCCACGATTCCAGCTCCGATCGACCCGAACAACACGACCTGCGTTGCCGAACGAGTTTCGTCTTGAGGAACGAGGACCGACACGATGGCAAGAGTGTTCCCCTCCGCATCCTGAACGGGCACATCAATGCTGCGCAGGGACCCGGCATCGCTGGCAACCGTGCGAAGTAAGCCTGGCTCGGGCTCGGGCAGCCGGCCGGAATTGGCTAGTGCGATGAGCGAGGCTGGCCCGGTGTTGCTTCGCAGGCGCGCATCCCCGACCGAGATCGTGGCTAGGTGCAATGGTCCACCCGCGTAACTGGTTAACGCCTCTCGAGCGTCCACGACCAGGTCAGCTGAATCCAACCCGTCCCCGGCCTGCGCCGATTCCTCGATCTCAGCGGAGAAAATGGCCACCAACCGATCAGCCTCGTCTTGGGCGATGCGATCGATCTCCGACCTGCCCCACACAGTCACGATCTCGAAAATCAGGACGCACACGGCAGTGATCACAAGTGCCATCACGATCAACGATCGAGTGACAACACGAACCGTGAGCGTCACGAAAGAACCCGGCTCCCGAACGAGGGCGGGCAGACCCTAAATGGGTTGGAGTTTGTATCCAACGCCTCGAACCGTCTCAATCCGCTCGCTTCCGATTTTGCGTCGCAATTGGCCGACGTAGACCTCAACGACGTTGGAGGAGCCATCGAAGTCATACCCCCAGACCATATCCAGCAACTGTTCGCGGGACAGGACTCGTTTCGGGTTGCGAGCAAGGACTTCGAGCAGGGCGAACTCTCGAGCCGAAAGGCTCAGAGTCTGCTCCTCCACTGAAACCGTCCGGGCCCCCAGATCGAGCACAAGATTCCCAGCCGCAATGGTGTCCGAACGCGACTGCCCTGATGTCCGCAAGCGAGCGCGCACCCGGGCAAGCAACTCAGAGAAACTGAAGGGCTTCATCAGATAGTCATCGGCGCCCGCCTCGAGGTTGGAAACGCGGTCGGTGACGGAATCCTTCGCGGTCAGGACGATGACCGGCACGGTCGGTCGCTGCGCCCGCAGGCGCCGGAGAACCTCTTCGCCGGGGATTCCTGGCAACCCAAGATCCAAGATGACCAACTCGACGTCTGGAAGCATGGCCATGGCGAGACCATCGACACCATCTGAGGCCACTACGACGGTGTAGCCCGCAGATTCCAAGCCGCGCCGGACAAACGAGACGATGCCTTGCTCGTCTTCGACGATCAAGATCGCCACTTGGTCACTCCCCTACTCCCCATGTCGGCACGGGCGTGCACGAGTATGTCCGTATGCCCTGAGCATTACATGAGCGAATTGTGAAAGTGGCCTTCAGGAACCACTCATGGCGCATTCACCCCAGTCGAGTTGGCTGTTCCCATGCCCAACCGCGCACCTTCGCGAAAGTCAAGGTGGGTTGCCATCGCGGGATCACTTGCAGGACTCGCACTCGTCATCGCCAGCATCGGCATCATCCTGGACGATCCCGAAGTCGCGGTTGAGGCTCAGGTGGTTAAGGGCATCACATCATCCGCGGCAGTTGCGACACCATCGACGGCCACCGTCAGCCAATCCGTAGATGGCCTAGAACGCCTCCAGGGAGTGCTGCGACCGTCGGGTGAAGCAGACGAGTGGAGTCTGGGCGGCTTGGAAATCGATGTAGGACCCGAACCCTGGATGCGCGAGACGATCGTCGAAGCCGACATCGACGGGGACGGCGAACTCGAGAGCATCTACGACGAACTTCGTGGCGTGGGTGGCCAACAAGTAGAGATCTGGGTGCGATTCGACAACACCCGAGACGATGCGGAGCTCTTCGCCATCGAGCAGACGTTCATCCGTGATCCGACCGAACAGCGGCCGCCCTGGGCCGGTGGAAAGTACGACGACTAACCCCATCAGGACCTGCACTATCCCCATGTGAAAACGCGGCACGATGAATGGAAGGAGAGGGAACGTGGTTATGACCGAGAAGTTGGCAACACCGAGTTGGGCTCAGCCAGGCAAGGATCCTCGGCTGACATCGGAGGGAGTCGCACTCATTGAGGAACGTATCCGCGATATCGAGCAGCGCCGTATTCCCGAAATGCGACCGCTCCTCGTAGAAGACGAACGAGACGAACGCGATGTAGCGGCTTTCGAAAGCCTGCTCTTCGAAGTGGAGATGTGGCAGCGACTACTCGCGGAGACGACCGTTCTCGCTCACGATCCCGAGGATTTCGATGGTTCCGTATCCCTCGGTGTTCGCGCCCTTGTTCGAATTCCCGAGGGGGAGATCTGGGTCACCCCCGTGCACCCAGCCGAAGCGTTCCTCGACGACGAGCGGGTATCAGCGGAATCCCCTCTAGGTTCTGCCCTCTTGGGCAGGAAACCCGGAGAAACGGTGCTCGTGCAGGCGCCGCGCGGCACCTGGGAGTGCACGGTGATGCAGACCGATGACGCACTGCTCGTTTCACGAGCGCACGGGAGTTAACGCTATCTCGCGAGCACGCTCAAGCGAGTAGTTCCGACAGCACCGGGACGAGCGCCCTGAATGCCCGCCCACGATGACTGATCGCGTCTTTCTCATCCGGCGTGAGTTGCGCGGTGGTCAGAAGGTAACCGGTCGGAGTGAAGATGGGGTCGTAGCCGAATCCATTTGTGCCACGCGGTTGGTCGATGATGCTTCCTTCCAGCACTCCTTCGACCACCCGCTCGTCGCCCTCGGGGGTTGCAACTGCTGCGGCGCAGTGGAAAGCGGCGCCGCGGCGTTGCTTGGGTGTGTCGGCCAGTTGCGCCAGCAGCAGATCAAGGTTGGCTTGATCGTCTCCGTGTTTGCCCGCCCAGCGCGCAGAGAGGATGCCGGGCATCCCGTTGAGCGCATCGACGCTGAGTCCGGAATCGTCGGCAACGGCGGTGAGCCCGGTCCGCGCAGCAACGTCACGTGCCTTCAACAACGCGTTCGCCGCAAAAGTCGATCCCGTTTCGGCGACCTCAGGCAAATCTGGGAATTGCTCGGTCCCGACTAGCTCGACGTCAAGCCCTGCACCATCGAGGATCCGCCGAAGTTCGATGATCTTGTGTTCATTGCGCGTGGCAAGGACAACGCGATGGGTCATGAATCGAGGGCAACCTTCTGCATCGTGGTCAGATCCGCGATGCCCGTGGCAGCCAAGTCCAGAAGCTGATCCAACAGGGCCCGATCGAAGGGATCCCCTTCCGCCGTGCCCTGAACCTCGACGAACGATCCGGCGCCGGTCATGACGACATTCATGTCGGTCTCGGCGCGGACGTCGTCGTCGTAATGCAGGTCCAAACGTGGTTCACCATCGATGATGCCGACGCTGACCGCCGCCACCGAATCGGTTAGCGGATCACCGGCAACGTGCCCCTCGCCTCGCGCCCAATTGACCGCATCCACTAGCGCCACATACGCACCGGTGATTGCCGCCGTGCGGGTCCCACCATCCGCCTGCAGGACGTCGCAGTCGATGAGGATCGAGTTCTCACCCAGGGTTTGCATGTCTACGACGGCGCGAAGGCTGCGCCCGATGAGCCGGGAGATCTCCTGGGTGCGACCACCGAGTTTGCCCTTCACGGACTCTCGTTGGTTCCGGGTGGTGGTCGCGCGCGGCAACATCGCGTATTCCGCCGTTACCCAACCGGTGCCCGAGTCCTTCAACCACCGTGGAACTCCGGGGGTGAAGGACGCTGTGCACAACACCTTGGTCTTTCCGAAGGTAACGAGGGTCGATCCTTCCGCGTGCTCAGACCACGAGCGTTCGAAGGTGACCGGGCGAAGTTGATCGGCAGTGCGTCCGTCAGAGCGTGTCATAAGGCGTGACACTATCCAGCGTGCTCAAAGGTCGCGCTCCCGTGGTGCTACTCGAAGCCGCCAACGTCACTTCCGGCGTGGGCAACGGGATTGTCATGGTGCTGCTGCCCTGGCTGGTACTTGAGCGGACGAATTCACCTGCCGCCGCGGGGCTGGTAGCCGCCGTGTCCACGATTCCAGCCCTCATCATCATTCCGTTAGTCGGCGCCGCGATCGACAAGTACGGACGCAAACCGCTCAGCGTGATCTCTGATATCGCCTCGGGCCTATCGGTCATCGCCTTTCCGATCATCGGTTGGCTCGTCGGCTTGAACCTCGCCAGCATCATCGTGCTGGCGATCATCGGCGCAAGCCTTGATCCTGCCGGCTACACGGCGCGCAAGTCCTTGATCATCAACGCTGCCCGCGCCGGCAACGTTCGACTCGAAAGCCTCAACGGCATCCACGAAGCGCTCTTCGCCGTCGGTTGGACGCTCGGGCCACTTGCCGGAGCCATCCTGATCGGGGTCTTCGGCGCCGAGCAAGCATTTTGGATCCCCGGTGGGTTGTTCGTCATCGCAGCCGCGTGCATCCTGGCGATGCGTGTTCCCGATGCCGGACGCCCGGTAGCGGTCGATGGTGAGGTACCGGTGTCCGGGTGGCGAGGACTCACCCGCGGAATCTCGGCGCTATGGGCCGATCGCGCACTGCGAACCCTGACGATCGCGATCATGGTCCTCGCCGGTGTCTATTTGCCCACCGAGAGTGTGTTGCTACCAGTTCACTTTGAGGCCCTCGACCAACCAACAGGCCTGGGGATCGTCATCGGTGCCCTCGCTGGTGGCAGCGTCATCGGCGCTTTCGCCTACGGTTGGCTCAGCGCCCGCATGACCCAGTACCGGATCGTGCAGCTCGCGCTCATCGGCACGGCTGTCGGGATCGTGCCGATGTCCTTCCTACCGCCCTTGCCACTCCTCGCCCTCGCCGGTTTCGTTTTGGGTCTGAGCTGGGGACCGATGCAACCGTTACTGAACACTCTCGTACAACGCCGTGTCCCTGATGGTGAGCAAGGTCGAGTCTTCAGCGTGCAATTGACGGCGTTCTACGTCTTTCCACCCATTGCAATGTTCGCCACCGGTGCAGCGATTGAACAGTGGGGTATCACTCCGGTGTACCCGGTGATCGCAGGACTATTGCTGATAACCGGAGCGGTGACATTGTCCCTGCGCGCTATCCGCGACATCAACGAGCGGGTGTAGGCCTAAAGAGCGGAGATGACACCGATTTCCGGGCCGAGGAAGCGCCGGCCATGGTGCGCGAACGCCTCCGGGTCCCCCGTGACCAAGAACGCATGCTCCGCAGGACCGGCATCACTGCCACGGAGCAAATCACCGGCGACTAAAACGCGATAGACGTCCTGCGCAGTCTCCTCCGCGCTCGATACCAACGTGACCTCCTCACCCATGACATACGAGAGGACTCCGGTCAGAAGTGGGTAGTGCGTGCACCCCAAGACGAGGGTGTCCACCTTGGCTTCTTGCAGCGGCGCCAGGTATCCGCGAGCCGTCTCGATGGCCTCGTCGCCACTGGTCACGCCCGCTTCGACCAGTTCCACGAAACGCGGGCAGGCTTGTGAGTGCACGGTGATGTTTGGAGCCGCAGCGAAAGCATCGTCGTACGCCTGGGAGGTGATCGTGGCATCGGTGCCGATCACACCCACGATGCCCGTTCGGGTTGCCGAGACTGCACGCCGGACAGCCGGGTGCACGACCTCGATCACCGGGACGCTGTAGCGCTCGCGCGCATCGCGCAACGTGGCTGCACTCGCCGAATTGCAGGCGATGACCAGCGCCTTGACTCCATCAGCCACGAGCCGGTCCATGATCTCCAGGGAATACTCGCGCACTTTCGCGATCGGCTGCGGGCCGTATGGGCCACGCTTGGTATCACCCACATATCGAATCGATTCGCGGGGCAACTGATCGATAATCGCCCGCGCGACCGTGAGCCCACCGAAGCCGGAATCGAAGATCCCGATGGGGGCGTCATTGCTCGCTACGGCGTCCATCGCCGCGCCAGCCTACGCCCAGAGTTGGCCCTCGAGCGCTGCCTCGGCCTCTTCGAGCGTGCCCTCATACGCACCGGTCGATAGGTACTTCCA
>DASYOJ010000382.1:0-4654 GCA_036007925.1 Candidatus Nanopelagicales bacterium | reverse complement strand
TGCGTCATCGCTAAGTAGGTGATGATGGTGACGTCTTCACCGGTTCGGCGCAGCGCTGCCTTACCGACGGGGAGCAGGTAGTCCAAGTCATCGCCCGGCCCTGGACCTATGGAGTTGTAGAGGTCGACATGCTCGAGGACTACCACCGGGTCATCGCAGGCCAGCGCAGTATTCATCAGCCCGACGTAGTCGTACGGGGTTGATGGCGCCACGATCCGCCAGCCTGGGTTCGTCGCCAACACACCGGCGGGATCCATCGAGTGCTGAGAGCCGTATCCCGTGCCTTGCGCCACCTTGCTGCGCAGGACGACCGGGACGGGGCTGGTGCCGCCGAACATGTGTCGCGCCTTACCAATTTGATTAAAGAGTTGATCGGCGGCGACCCACATGAAGTCTGCGTACATGAACTCCACCACCGGGCGGAAGCGGCCATCGAGTGCCACCCCGCCAGCAAGACCGGTGAAGGCGTTCTCGCTGATCGGGGTGCCCAACACGCGATCGGGGAAGGCTTCCTTTAGACCGCGCGTTGCGCCGTTCGTGCCGCCGTTCAGCCGGTGGATGTCTTCGCCCATCAGCACGATGCGATCGTCGGTTTCCATCCGACGGGTCATCACACCGGCTACGGCCTCGATGAATTTCACATCCTCGTGCGCCGGTGGCACCGGTTCCTCGGTGACGACGGGCAATCCTTCGAGTTCGCTCAGGTCCCCGCGCACGCCCACATCGGCGAACGCCGGATCGGGCCACTCGTCCTCACGGATGCGCCGCTCGCCTGGCTTTCCACCCGGCAGCGGCTCGGTCAGTTCGCCAGCGAGTTCGGCCATCAGCTCCTTGGCCCGCTGCGTTGCAGCCTCCACCTGCTCGGCGGTCAGCAGCCCGCGACGGATCAGGTGGGAAGCCACCTGTTCGATCGGATCGCGGGCCCGCCACTGAGCTTCCTCTTCCTTGCTGCGGTAGCGGAAGGCGCTGCCCGGGAAGGGGCCGTTTTGGTGGAAGTACCGGTAGACGTCGGCTTCCACCACAGTTGGTCCTTGGCCGGTGCGCATGTGCTCGACGGCTTCACGCATCGTCAGGTACACCGAGAGCGGGTTCATGCCATCCACCCGCCAACTGGCAATACCGAAGCCCGGCCCGCGTCCGGAGAGTCGAGGATCACCCGTCGCTTCTTCCACGTGGGTCGACACTGCGTACTGGTTGTTCTCCACGAAGAAGCACAAGGGGACGTCCCACGCGGCGGTCAGATTGAACGTCTCCAAAGTGGAGCCGATGTTCGCGGCGCCATCGCCGAAATAGGTGACCGCCACGTTGTCGGTGCCGGCGTGCTTGTGCGACCACGCCGAACCCGCCGCAAGCGGAACTCCCCCGCCCACGATCGCGTTGGTCCCGATCGCTCCGGCTTCCTCCCACTGCAAGTGCATCGAGCCACCGCGGCCGTGGCTGAACCCGCGGTCGAGCCCGCAGATCTCGGCGAGGGTGGTGAGCATTGCCTGCCGGACATCTTCAGGCCACTGCGCGGTCGGATCCAGACCTTCGGGTGCGAGGTAGTGCAACACCTTGGCCAGGAACTGGTGGTGTCCGCGGTGTGAGCCGTTCACAGTGTCCGCAGAATTCAGCGCCAGCACCGAACCGACCGCGGCACCTTCTTGCCCGATGCTGGAGTGGGCCGGACCGTGGACCAAGCCGGCGGCGGCCATCTCGAGCACCTGCTCTTCGAAGGTGCGGATCAGCACCATTTGACTGAACATCGCGGTGAGCAGTCCCGCGGGTGCGGCGTCCCAGTCCGCTTCCTCGGCGTCGAGTTGGATCCACGGGGCCGAGGGGTGCAGGTCTTGGCGCTGAGTCATAGCCGGGACGATGGCAGAGATTGGATCCAATCTCAAGCGAGATTGGCAGATTTATCGATAAATACCGCTTTCAAGACCTAGATTGGATCCATACTGACCATCAGGGAGAGACCATGGCGATACCCGGGCTGCAGCGGCTCGACCACATCGGCTTCACCGTGCCGGATTTGGCCCAGGCCGACCGCTTCTTGGTGGATGTCCTGGGTTGTGAGTACATGTACAAACTCGGCCCCTTCGTCCACCCGGACACGGACTGGATGCACGAACACCTCGACGTTCACCCCCGCGCGGTGATGCGCGAGCTGCACTTCTACCGGCTCGGCGGTCAGGCGGTCTTCGAGGTCTTCGAGTGGCAGGCACCCGAGCAGCACACCGAGGTTCCCCGCAACAGCGATGTCGGCGGTCATCACGTAGCGGTGTACGTCGAGGATCTCGATGCGGCCATCGCCTACCTCCAGGAACACAATGTCGAGATCCTCAGCACCCCGACCTCGAGCAAGAGCGCCAGCGAAGGGCAACGCTGGGTCTACTTCAAGGCGCCATGGGGGATGTACTTCGAACTATGTAGTTACCCCGACGGCAAGGCCTTCGACCATCATCCGGAACTATTCGACTGACATGACCGAAACACCCTCCAGCGCGACCGGCCGAATCCTGCAGTCCCTGCGGTCGGAAATCCTCAGCGGAGCAATCAGCCCTGGCGAACGTTTGCGTCAAGAAGACATCGCCGAAAGACTCGGCGGCAGCAGGCTTCCGGTGCGCGAGGCCCTACGCACGTTGGCAGCCGAAGGCTTGGTCGAAATCGAACCCAACAAGGGTGCCCGCGTACCCGTGCTCGACCGCGACGAAGTCCAAACGCTCTACCGCATGCGCGAGCGCCTCGAACCACTGGCGCTATCTACGAGTTTGCCGCGTCTGACCTCGCTCGATCTCGATGCCGTGGAAGCCATCCAAGAACGCATTGAGGCCGGCGTGGACGTCATTGACTTCCTCACGCTCGACCGCGAACTGCACATGCTTACCTACACCGGCTGCACCGACGAGCAGTTGATGGCCACGATCGAGCGCCTGTGGAACTCCACTCAGCACTACCGGCGGGCTTTCATGGAGTCCGGTGGGCCCGGCCGGGCATGGGTGATCAACGCCGAACACCGGCTCCTGATCGACGCCCTCCGGCAGGGTGATTCCGAAGGCGCCGAACTCCACCTGGTGGGGCACATCCGAAGGACTCGGCGGGAGCTGTCCTCCGCAGCTCATCTATTCCCGAAAGACTGACTCATTGGTGCTTGGCACCCGCAGTGCTCTATGCCACTCTCTGGCCATGACAGCGATCACCTTGGATGGCAAGGCAACAGCAGCCAGCGTCAAAGAACAGCTAGCAAAGCGGGTCGAGAAGTTGACCTCTGTCGGGATCTCGCCCGGTCTTGGCACGGTTCTCGTCGGGGATGATCCCGGCTCCCACGCTTACGTAGGTGGCAAGCACAAGGACTGCGCAGAGGTGGGCATCGCCTCTATTCGAGTCGACCTACCCTCGGACACCACACAAGATCAACTCGAAGCCGAAATCGATCGGCTCAACAATGACCCTTCCGTCACCGGGTACATCGTGCAATTACCGCTACCCAAACATCTCGATGCCAACCGGGTTTTGGAATTGATGGACCCAGCCAAAGACGCTGACGGCCTACACCCGATGAACCTGGGCCGATTGGTGCTCGGAGTCGATGCCCCGCTGCCGTGTACTCCGCGCGGCATCGTTGAGTTGCTGCGCGCCTACGACGTCCCGATCAATGGAGCCCACGCCGTGGTGATCGGACGCGGCGTGACCGTTGGTCGACCACTCGGGTTGTTACTCACCCGCCGCAGTGAGAATGCCACGGTGACGTTGTGTCACACCGGCACTACTGACATCGCCGCCGAAATCTCCCGCGCCGACATCGTCGTAGCCGCCGCCGGGGTTCCCGGGATGGTGCAAGGGGCCGACGTAAAGCCAGGAGCGGCAGTGCTAGATGTCGGCATCACCCGCACCGACGACGGACTTGTCGGCGACGTAGCCAAAGATGTTGTCGATATTGCAGGCTTTGTCGCTCCGATGCCCGGGGGCACCGGGCCGATGACCCGAGCAATGCTGCTAGCTAACGTTGTGGAAGCCGCCGAACGAGCAGCCTCCTAACCGAGAGGCATCTAGATGCCACCAAACGACAGTGACAACGTCCGTGCTTTGCGCGACTCGGGCTGGTGGCGCCAATGGCCGATCACCGTGGTCTTACTCGGTGTCGTCCTTGCTCTGTCGCTGGTGATCTTCGATTACTTCCGTCGAGGGGCCGTCGTCCTCGCCGGCAGCGTGCTACTCGCGGCTTTTTTGCGTTTACTGCTCCCCGATCGCGAAGCGGGTCTGTTGGTGGTGCGTTCCCGGCGGGTGGATGTAGCGATTTTGGGCATCTTCGGGGTCGTGCTGGCCCTGTTCGCCTTCTGGGTTCCTCCTCCTCGGTAGGCGCCTGCCTGCCTCCCCACACCGCCCCGGGGGCAACGGGGTTCGCGCAGCCGGTATCTTGACGTCAAGATTTCTTCCCCCTGACTGCGAAGGACTCCCCCATGGCACGAAGCGGCAAGGTGACAGTGGTCGGCGCCGGGTTCTACGGCTCCACGACGGCTCTGCGATTGGCCGAGTACGACATCTTCGAAACGGTCGTGCTCACCGATGTGGTCGACGGCAAGGCCGAAGGTCTGGCGCTGGATATGAACCAGTCACGCTGGGTCGAAGGATTCGAAACCAAGATCGTGGGGCAGACCACCGGCCCGAACGGCGA
>DASYOJ010000381.1:0-1653 GCA_036007925.1 Candidatus Nanopelagicales bacterium | reverse complement strand
TCGGGGTGGGGGTGGGGGTCGGGTTTGAACCTGTGCCTGTCCCGACCAGGTTGAGGGCGAAAGTGCCATCGGATGTTGCGATGGACAATGTGGCGGAGCGGGAGCCGTTTGCCTGCGGGTCGAAGGCTACGTCGATCGTGCAGGACGCGAAGGCCGTGATGCTCCCGCCATCGGTGCATGTCCCGCCACTTACGGAGAAATCACCGGCGTCTGTCCCCGTGATGGTGATGCCCGGTGAATTGACGCTCACGATCGCGGCACCGGAGTTTGTCACCGCTACCGTTCGGGTTGTCTGCGAACCCGAACCAACCGCCCGTGTCCCAAACGACAGGCTCGAAGCACTGGTTCCGAGATCAGCTACGGCCGTCCACTGCGCATACAAAGTCATATCTGCAGTGATGGCTGGGGTAGCTCCAACTGAGTAGGCAGTTCCGACGCCGACTGCGGAGGTGTTCCAGCCCGAAAACTCATAACCCGTACGCACCAATGTTCCTGCGCCCGAAATAGTCGCCTGCTGGTTGAAGTTGTAAGTAGTCGCATCGCTCGGCGCCGATCCCAATGTTGCGCCATTGGCGTTGTAGGTGATCGAGTACGTGGTCGCCGAGGTGTAGGTGAAAGCGTTCGTCGCTCGTACCGCCTGCCCGTCCAGGTTGAACACGATCACATCGACTTCCCCGGGATCGCCAGGCGGTGTGGTGACAGTGAGCGACGTCGCTGTAAAGGCCGTAACGGTCGCGGCGACACCACCGATGGAGACGGTCGGACCGCTTCCTACCGACGAGAAGTTCTTGCCAGTGATCGTCAACGTTGTGCCTCCGACGGCGTCACCGGATGTCGGCGAGACACCGGAAATCTCGGGCTCAGGGGCGTCGATCAGTGGCATTGTGAACTCGATCGTTGACCCGACATCGGTGCCTGCGCTATTGGTTGCCGTGACGTTGAAGTAGTACGTGGCTCCCTGGGTGAGACCTGTGACTTCCTTGGAGACAGTCCCGCTCTCGTGGCTTGCCGATAACGGTGATTGATCGGCATCCACCGGATCGCAGCGGACCAAAGTGGGTGTCGTTCCCCAGCAGAAGGACACATTCGTGCTCAGTCCACCGGGGTCGATCGATCCGGTGAGGATCGCTTGACCA
This sequence comes from Candidatus Nanopelagicales bacterium, assembly GCA_036007925.1. Lineage (GTDB taxonomy): Bacteria > Actinomycetota > Actinomycetes > S36-B12 > S36-B12 > S36-B12. Next base: position 517 of record DASYOJ010000381.1, on the reverse strand, counting down.
TCCTTGTCACGGAATATCGCCGAAACGGTACTCGCGTCCGGGGCGCTGGTCGTGGTGAAGCTCACGATATTGCCGGCATCAGATCCCGTGGAGTTAACGGCTTGGACACGCGCGTAATAGGTCGTCCCAGGCGTCAGTCCTGTCAGCGTCAAACGCACCGAGGCATTATTCGGACCAGCTGCAAGGGGCGATTGATCCGCCGCGAGTTCGGTGCATCCTGTGAGATCCGACGACGTGCCGTAGCAGAAGGTGGCCGCTGTTACGAGGTTCCCAGGATCGACGCTGCCATTGATCACAACCGACGTTGTGCCCACCGACGTTGCCGCCGTCGTGATCGCATTAGGGGAATCGACCACGCTGATGGAGAAGACCTTCGTTGCGGTCTGACTGGTTGCATCAGTCACTTCGATGGTGAAGGACGATCCTCCGTCGAAGAGCGGTGTTCCCGTGATGGCCCCTGTTGTCGGATTCAGGGATAGGCCCGACGGCAGCGATCCGCCCTCCACACCCCACGTGT
>DASYOJ010000380.1:0-4317 GCA_036007925.1 Candidatus Nanopelagicales bacterium | reverse complement strand
CATCACCGGTCAATCACCCCAGCGCTCGGGCAACCACCATCCGTCCATCGCGCCTTATGAACCGTTTCCTACCGCTGATCGCTTGTTGATCATTGCGGTCGGCAACGACGCCCAGTTCGCCCGGCTCTGCGAAACCCTCGGTCACCGGGAATGGGCGACAGATCCGCGGTTTGTCACCAATGCCCGCCGAGTGGCCAACCGCGAGGTGCTGCGCGAGTTGCTGTCGGCCGAATTTGCCACGCGTACGAGCGATGAATGGCAAGGACTACTGCGCGCTGCCCGTATCCCCAACGGTCCCATCAATTCGATTTCTCAAGCTTTGGAACTGGCGAACACCCTCGGTCTCCAGCCACAGGTGGACCTTGACGGCACGACCATCATCACCAACCCTGTCCACTACTCGCAGACGCCAGCCGAGTATCGGAAGCGGCCGCCGAGGTTGAACCAAGACGCCGATTTCCTTCATTCACTACTCCAAGGCGATTCGCTTGCGCCTGTTTTGCATCATGGCGAGGAAGAAAAAAACCCCGGCAATGAGGAATAGCGCCCAGCCGAGCAAGATTTCAAAGGCGAAAGTCTCGGCTAGTCCGAGGTCGATCACATCCGAGACCAAGGTAATCAGGCCTACACCGATGAAGACCCCAGCCAAAGCGCCCATGATGATTTCGCCGTTCCACGCTGTCACGTACTGACGGACCTCGGCGCGCGTCATGTATTGATCACTGTTTTGTGTCATGCCTGCACCTCCTCCTCGCACGTTAACGAACATTCGGCAGTGACAAGGATTGGCTGTGGAACTGTCCGACTATCGGCTCATGCTTCCTGACGCAGAACGTCCACAAGTGCATCCAAAACCGCAGGATCCTCGATGGTGCTCGGGACTGGCTCATCTCGCCCCGCGGCTATTCCCCGCATGGTGCGCCGCAGGATTTTTCCGGATCGGGTCTTGGGTAGCGCCGGAACGATCACCACCTCGCGCAAGGCAGCGACCGGTCCGATTTCCTCACGCACCGCCTGCACCACCTGTGCTTGCAATTCCTCGGCGCTGATCTGCGCACCCGCCTTCAACACCGTGAATGCTCGTGGGATCTGCCCCTTGAGGTCATCGTGCACTCCGATAACAGCACACTCGGCTACGGCAGGGTGCGCGGCAACAACGGCCTCCATGGACCCGGTGGATAGCCGGTGACCAGCGACGTTGATTACATCGTCGGTCCGACCCATGACGTATAAGTAGCCGTCTTCATCAACGTAACCGCCGTCACCACTGGTGTAGTAACCAGGATGGTCGCTCAAGTACGAAGCGATGTAGCGGTCATCATCACCCCACAAGGTGGGCAAGGTTCCCGGTGGAAGTGGAAGCTTGATGGCGATATCGCCCTCGGCACCCGCAGGCACTTCCCTGCTGGCGGGATCCAATATCCGGATGTCATAGCCAGGCACCGGAACACTCGGGGAACCAGGCTTGATCGGCATTGGCTCCAATCCGCGAAGGTTCGCAGCAATAGGCCAGCCGGTTTCGGTTTGCCACCAGTTGTCGATGATCGGAACCGATAGGTGCCTTCGTGCCCACTCGTACGTGTCCGGATCCAGGCGCTCGCCGGCGAAGAAGAAGGAACTCAACGAGGAGACGTCATGCTCGGCCAACAAAGCGCCCTCAGGGTCTTCCTTTTTAATCGCTCGAATTGCCGTAGGTGCAGTGAACATGCTGCGCACCGAGTACTGCTCGATGACTCGCCAAAAGGCCGCAGCATCGGGTGTGCCGACCGGCTTGCCCTCGTACAGCACAGTGGTGGCTCCGCTGATCAACGGTGCGTAGACGATGTAGGAATGGCCCACTACCCAACCGACATCCGAGGCCGACCACCAGACATCGCCGGCTTGCATGCCGTACACGTTGCGAAAGGACCACGCCATAGCCACGGCATGTCCGCCGTTGTCGCGGACGATTCCCTTCGGTTTTCCCGTGGTTCCAGAGGTGTACAGGATGTAGAGCGGGTCAGTGGCTGCCAGCGTTATCGGCTCAACGGGAGCAGCACCGATAAGGCTCGACTCCCAGTCGATATCGCCAGGTCCGAGTGTGGCGGGAGCCTGCGGGCGTTGGAAGACCACAACGCGATTGACTTCGTGTTCGCTCATCTCCAGCGCTGCATCAACCAAAGGCTTGTATTCCACGATTCGCGTCGGCTCAATGCCGCAACTAGCCGTGACGATCACGGTGGGTTTGGCATCGTCAATGCGAGCGCTGAGCTCCGCCGAAGCGAAGCCGCCGAAAACCACCGAATGAACCGCACCGATCCGAGCGCAAGCAAGCATCGCGATCACTGCCTGCGGAATCATCGGAAGGTAGATGACCACCCGATCGCCGCGTTGCACACCGAGCCCGAGTAGAGCTCCAGCGAAGTTCGCGGTGGCTTCCAGTAACTGTGCGTAGGTCCACTGCTGCGTTGTGCCGGTGACCGGACTGTCGTAGAAGATCGCCACCTGGTCTCCGCGACCGGCGATCACATGGCGATCAAGGGCATTGAAGCAGGTATTCATCGTGGCATCGGGATACCAACGAAACAGTGGATCTCGGGTGCTGTCCAAGGCCTGGGTGGGCGCGTGCACCCAGTTGATCAAGCGTGCGGCATCGAGCCAGAACGCTTCTGGATCATCCAGGCTGCGCTGATACTGCTCAAGATACGAACCCATGGCCTGGGAGTCTGGCACGAAGATCGCCGGTCAGGACTCGATTGCCGCCAACTGACCGCACGCACCTTCGATTTCGCGGCCCCGGGTGTCTCGGACGGTCACCGCAACCCCTGCCTCCTGCAATGCCGCCACAAATTCGGCCTCGGCCTGCGGGGTGGAGGCCGTCCACTTCGAGCCCGGGGTCGGATTGAGCGGGATCAAATTCACATGGACAAGGTGTCCGGCGAGCAGCTGCCCCAGGAGTTCTGCGCGCCAGCGTTGATCGTTGATGTCCTTGATCAGTGCGTACTCGATGCTGACCCGCCGCCCAGTCTGGGCTACGTAGTACCAGGCCGCGTCAAGGACTTCGGTGACCTTCCAGCGGGTATTGATCGGCACCAACGTGTCGCGAAGGTGGTCATCGGGGGCGTGCAGCGAGACTGCGAGGGTGACGGGCAGCCCTTCTTCGGCAAGTTGGCGGATGCGGGGCACCAAGCCAACCGTGGAAACGGTGATTCCCCGGGCACTCATACCGAGCCCTTCGGGCGGATCATCCACGAACCGGTGCAAGGCACCCAGCACAGCCGGGTAGTTCGCAAGCGGCTCACCCATCCCCATAAAGACGATGTTGCTGATGCGCCCAGCTCCACCGGGGATGTCCCCGGCTGCCAATGCTCGGGCGCCGGCCAGGACTTGCTCCACGATCTCCGCAGTCGACAAATTGCGTGTCAAACCCGCTTGTCCCGTGGCGCAAAACGGGCAGTTCATTCCACAACCAGCCTGGGAAGAGATGCACATCGTGATGCGCTCGGTGTAACGCATCAAGACCGATTCGACTAACGAACCATCGTGCAACCGGTACAACGACTTCACCGTGGTTCCGTTGTCGCAATCCACGGTGCGGATCGGCTGCAGCAATTGCGGCAGCAGCGGCTCAAGCGTGTGCTGATCGGCAGTGGAGATATCCGTCCAAGAACTCGGATCATCTTGCAAGTGAACCAGGAGGTGGGTGGACATCTGGTCGGCACGAAACCCCGGCAACCCCAGATCGGTTACGGCGGCGCGGCGTTCAGCCCGCGACATATCCAGCAAGTGACGCGGCGGCTTACCCTTCTTTGGGGCTTCCAAGACGAGATCGACCATCACGCACCAACCGTGATGACACTCGGACCCAAGAAGATCGTGAACAGGGCCCAGGAAGCAAACGCATTGGGGATGAGCGAATCCAACCGATCCATCATCCCACCGTGGCCGGGAAGGAATGTCCCCATGTCCTTGACTCCTAGATCTCGCTTGATGGCACTCTCGGCGAAATCCCCACCGGTAGCCGTCACAGTCAACACCAACCCCGCGATCACTCCCTGCCACCAGGGTGCATCGAGTAAGAACAGGAAGGCCAACGCACCGACGATTCCTTGCAGGAGCACCGATCCAACCAAGCCCTCCCACGATTTCTTGGGGCTGATCGATGCTGCAATCGGGTGCTTTCCGTAGAAGATGCCGGCGAAGTATCCCCCGATGTCATTGCTCACCGTCAACAAGATGAACACGAGCACGCGCCACGGACCGTTATCGGTGGCCAGGGTCAACATCAAAAAGCCCGCCATGAACGGCAGGTAGGCGATTACGAAGATCGAGGCAGTG
>DASYOJ010000379.1:0-2301 GCA_036007925.1 Candidatus Nanopelagicales bacterium | reverse complement strand
CATCAGTCAGTACGTGACACAGCGCGACCCCGAGTACTTCGTGAACCCGCACAGGTGGGAGCCGTCACGGTGGACGGAGCAACTACATGCCGGACTACCACGCGGTGCCTACTTCCCGTTCGGCGCTGGCACCCGTAAGTGCCTCGGGGATCAATTTGCGCTACTAGAGGCCCGCATCATCGTGTTGCACGCAGCGGCACGGCATCGACTCCTCCCCGCCGATCCGAGGAACCCGATGCCCACACCCGAGCCCCGAGCCACCTACCGCGCGAAAGGGCCCGTACCCATGGTGGTGACCTAGTCGGCAATCGACACAGGCTTACGGTGTGCTCATGCGCAGCCGACTAGCAGCGATCGTGGCGATGGCCTTCGCCCTGTCGGTGCTGGCCGCTGCGCCGGCTTCGGCTTCTCCCAAAGCCGAGGCGGTGCCCGATTGGTCGATGGCGCCGCAATCCAAGGATGTAAACGGCGATGGCTTCATCGACGGCGATGGTGGGGTCCCCAAAGCCCGGCCTCTCGGTCTCAAACCCGCAAAGAAGTATGTGGGTGCCGGCAACCGCATCGCGCAACCACACGAACGACTCATCGATGGCTCCCAGTCCTGGTATTTGAACCCGCGCGGGTTTCAGGTTCGCTTGGACGCCTGCAGATCCGAAGGTCGTGAATATCGCTGGCGAATCTACCGAGGCAAGCGCCAGGTGGAACTCACCACGTGGCGACCACTCGCGAACGCTTCGTGCACCAGCAACGTCCGACTCCCCGAAGGTGACTATCGCTTCAAACTCGAAGTCCGCTTCGATGGCTCGAACGTGGACTACCAGTGGGTCGACGCCACCATCAAGGACTACCTCTTCGTGGTGATGGGCGACTCGTATGCCTCTGGGGAAGGCAACCCGAGAAACGTGCAAGCCTGGATCTCCAACCCGGACTCGGGGTTTCGCCCCTACTACGACGACGATTCATGCAACCGCAGCGTGCGCTCCGGGCCGGCGCAAGCCGCACTTGCCCTGGAGAAATCATCGAATAAGACATCGGTGACCTTCATCGACGTCTCGTGTTCGGGTGCCACGATCAATTTCGGCGTACTCGGCCCCCAACGTTCGGCCGGCCAGACCGCATCGCAGATTCAGCAGGTTGCTGCCGTGATCGGGAAGCGCGACATCGATGTTCTGACCTTCTCCATAGGTGGTAACGACATCGGTTTCACCTCCATCTTGAGTACCTGCGCGCTGAGTATCGACTGTCCGCTCGCCTCCGGAAGCACACCACCGTTAAGCGGTTTTCCGACTGTGCAAGCCGGCGTGCAGGAATTGACTGGCCGACTGCCTGCCGGCTACCAGCGGATCGCGGACTGCCTCAACGGCGGCACCTGCACCCTGACGGGAGGCTCGATAGTCGACGCACTGTCCCTCGCCCCCGATGCTCAGGTGCTTCCGATGACTTACCCGGACATCACGCGCAGCGCTGTTGGACAACCGTGCCGGTACCTGACGTTGAGCCCAGCCGATTTCGCCTGGGCGCGGGACACCATCTTGGTGCCGCAGGCCGCGAACCCGTATCGCTTCACAACCTTCTTCGGCTCGAGCCGAAACCTTCCCACCACGAAAGGCACCCTGAATGGGCAGATTCTGGCAACGCAGCGATTCGGGTGGACCCCGGTCGTGGGCATCTGGGGCAGTTCCGGGGAGTCGACCATCGGCCGTGGAGTCTGCGCTGGGACGGATTCCTGGGTCTTCGGCCTCACGGAAGTGTCCGGTCCTTTCGCATCGGCCTCCTTCCATCCCAACCCGGCAGGACAGCGCGCAATGGGGCTTCAAATAGCGAGAGCGTTAGGAGTCGGTTAGCGTCACCCCGACCCCCAGCACCCTCAGGAGATGACACGTGTCCGAAACACGAATCGGATTGCTCGCGTACGGCGCCATTGGCCACGAGCACAACCTTGCCGTCCAGGCCACCCCTGGATTGACGCTCACCGCTGTCTGCGACACCAATCCCGAGCGCATCGACGTGGCACGCGAACTCGCGCCTGACGTCGAAGCTTTCACCGACGCAGAGGAGATGCTTGACTCCGGGCTCGTCGACCTCGTGGTCGTCTCCACTCCCCCGAACAGTCACCATGACTGGGCGATGAAGGCCCTCGAGCGTGACCTGCATGTGGTGCTGGAGAAGCCGATGGCGCTGACAGCGCAGGAGTGCGACGCCGCCCTGGCGTATGCGGCCGAAAAGGGCAAGACCCTCGTGGTCTACCAGAACCGGCGCTTTGATCCGGACTTCGTCACGATGCGCCGGTTGATTGCCGAG
>DASYOJ010000378.1:0-2428 GCA_036007925.1 Candidatus Nanopelagicales bacterium | reverse complement strand
GGGGGGACAGGAAAGTGCGCTGCAGTGGACGATCGTGACGTCTGCGCCGAAAGGTGAAGCGGGGGAGCAATGGGGGGATACCTGGTTCGCCCGCGATCTGGCTGCAGCGTTGCGCCGCGCGGGGCAACAAGCCCGGGTCGTGTCGCGCGCAGGCGCCCACAGCGAGCAGCGTGCTCAAGATGATGTTGTCCTGGTGTTGCGCGGCCTGCGTGAAGTGGTGCCGCCAGCTGATTCGTCGGCAGTGTGGATGCTGTGGGTGATCTCGCATCCTGAGTTGGTTACCGCAGCGGAACTGCGTGCCTACGATGCGGTTTTCGTGGCCAGTGAGCATTGGAGCGCCCCCGAGGGAATAGAGGTGGCCGCTTTGTTGCAGGCCACCGATCCGACTCGCTTTGCTCCGCCGAAGGAATCGGTGCAGTCCTCGGACGTGTTGTTCGTCGGCTCCACGCGGGGGGAGTTCCGCCCGGTGGTGCGCGGTGCCCTGCGCTCGCGCCGTGCAGATGATCTGCAGCTATACGGGGTTGGGTGGCCGGAATTCGTCGAGCCTTCGCGGATAGCGGGTGAATTCCTGGCAAATGAGGACCTCCCGAGTGCCTATGCCCGCTCCCAGATAGTGCTGAACGACCACCATCGCGAGATGGCCGAAGAAGGTTTCTTGTCGAATCGACTCTTCGATGCCGTGGCCAGTGGTGCTCGAGTGCTTACCGACCGGGCTGTGGGCCTAGAAGAGACCTTCGGAGACGCGGTGACGGTATTCGACGATGAGGATCACCTCGTGGAAATCCTGTCGCAGCCGGTCGATGACGTTTTCGCATCTGAATCCGACCGTCGGTTGGCGGCAGCGCGGATTGCGAAGCAGCATTCCTTCGATGCGCGCGCCGAGGTACTCCTTGAGCGCGTGCAAGAAATACGGGATGCGACATGAACGAGCCTCTCGTCAGCGTGATCCTCATCGGCTACAACGACGCCACCCGTATCACCCGCGCCTTGGATTCGATTCGCACTCAGACGTTGCATTCAATCGAGATCATCGTGGTGGACGATGCCTCCACTGATTCCACCGCGCAGATCATCGAAGCGGTTGCGCAGCAAGACCCGCGCATCACCTTCGTGCAACGAACAGAAAATTCTGGGGGCTGCAGTGCTCCCCGCAACGATGGCTTGGCGCTCGCTCGAGCCCCGTGGGTGATGTTCTGCGATTCCGATGATGAACTCGACGCTCACGCGTGTGCAAACTTGCTAACCGCAGCACAAGACTGGGACGCCGATGTCGTGTGCGGAACGGCGGTTCGCCATGACGTAGGTAAAGATCGGGACAAGGTGTGGCGCCCGGAACTGCACCGCAACGATCGAGTTGTGGCGTCTCTCGAGGAAGAGCCTGACCTCCTCTACGACACGATCAGTGTCAACAAGATCTATTCGCGCAGTTTCCTTCAGCAGCAGGCCATCGAGTTCCCTGCGGGGCTGTTATTCGAAGATCAGATCTTCACCCTCCGCTGTTTCCTGGCAGCTCGGCGCATCGGCATCTTGCAGGTCATCGTGTACGTCTGGAACGTCGACCGAAGCGCCGAGGAAGCGTCGATTACTCAAGGGCGCATGCAACAACGCAATGTCGAAGACCGCGTAGAGATCAATCGGCAGATGGATGCCGTCCTCGCCGGCTCCAGCGACGAATTACGGCTGGCGAAAGCCGTCAAATTCCTGCGCCATGAGGGATACCTGTATTTGTCGACGATCGGCGAGCATCCTGACGCGGTGGCTGCGAAAGCGGCCGCAGATGTTTTCCGGGATTACTTAGCAGGTGTGGATGTTCGTGCTTTCGAACACGTGCGGCCCGCACTGCGTGTTGCTTTCTACGGCTTGCTCACATCGGATACGGACCTGCTGCGCCAGGCCATGCGATGGGAGCGGTGGGCCTCTGTTGTGGACAGCGTCGTTGTGAGTGTTGATGAACGGGTCTACTGGCGCAAACCAGAAGGGCCAGAGGCATTAGGCAAGCCGGCAGCGTGGTGGCTGGATGTCACCCACCTGCAGCTACTGGACATGCCGTTTTCTACTCGCCGCTATTTCCACGCGTTCGCTGCCTTCCAGACGAAGGGTTCGGGAGTCTCGACCACGATCGAGACGACTGATTTCGCCAGCGATCTCGATGCAGGCGTGACAGCCCACCTGGTCTGGAGCGATCGAAGTGGTGCCGTACTGGCGTCGTTGCCGCTGTCCGCGGCCGCGAACTCGGTCACCGGGCGGCGCACCTGGCGTGGCGCGGGGGTGCCGACGATCCATATTCGTCGGGCGCTGATGCGTTCGGACAAGGGATCGGTGGGGGTGCGCCTGGCACGAGGCGATGAAGTGAACCTCACCGCCATCCGAAGTGTTGGGGCGGCAGTGGATGGTGCCTTCGTGGCCTTTCCCGCCATCGCCTTTGCCG
>DASYOJ010000377.1:0-2524 GCA_036007925.1 Candidatus Nanopelagicales bacterium | reverse complement strand
GTGAGCTTCGCCTTCGCCGAAGCCTTGCACGATGCAGGTGTGCCCGCGGGGGTGCTGTCGATGGTGCTGGCCCCCGGTTCGGTAGCCGGCCATTTGGTGGACGACCCGCGGGTTGCGGGGATCACTTTCACCGGGTCGGTGGGAGTGGGTAAGCAGATCGCGGCGGTTGCTGCCGCCCGCGGTGCGAAAGTGCAGTTGGAACTCGGCGGTCACAACGCCGCGATCGTGATGCCGGATGTGGATCCAGCCTACGCGGCCGCGCAGTTGCTGGTGGGCGCGATGTCCGGCACCGGGCAAAAGTGCACGGCAACGCGGCGCATCATCTTGGTCGGTGGTGCCTACGACACCTTCGTGCCGCAGTTCACGTCTTTGGTCTCGGCTTTGGTGGTGGGCGACGGGATGCAAGGCGGGGTCACGACCGGGCCGGTCATCTCCGACAAAGCTCGGATGGAAATCGAATCCGCCGTTGCCGATTCTCTCGCCGAGGGCGGCACGGTGGTGGCCCAAGCCTCGGTTCCCTCAGGTGATGGCTTCTTCGTCGCGCCAACGGTGCTCGAAGGCACGATGAACATCCGCACGTGCAAGGAAGAGGTATTCGGGCCGATTACCACGATCGTGCGGGCGGAATCGCTCGATGAGGCGATCGCGATCGCGAACGACACCGAGTTCGGGCTGACGGCATCGATCTTCTCCAGCAACGATGCCGACATTGCCCAGGCCACGCGCGAACTGCAAGCCGGGCTGATCAAGATCAACGCGCCCAACACCGGATCGGAACTGCACGTGCCGTTCGGTGGGTTGAAGGACTCGACCTTCCCGGGGCCGCGTGAGCAAAACGCCGAGACAGTCGCGGAGTTCTTCACCGTGACCAAGAGCGTCTATCGACGCTTGGCACCCCGGGTAGGTGGGTGATGATCCGACCGACCGCACGTTTGGAAGAACTGCAGGCCTGCGCGCGACCAGCGGCGATCGCCTGCCGGCCAGATGAACTCGGAACTGCCCGGCAGACTCGACACAGCTTCTCCCGTGCACTCGCCCGCTATCTGGCCGACAACGGTGGGAAGGTCACCCGGCGGGTGTGGGAACTCGATGCCGAAGGCCGCGGGACAGCCGTGTATCGGGTGGAGGTAGCCGATCACGTCCTCGAAGCCGTCATCTTCTCCCAGGTGATCGATGAGCAGACGCGAACAGATCGGGTGATCGCCGAAGACTGGGACGCCACCATCGCGCTGGTGGATGGGGAGGCGTCATTCGAAGTGATCGATGGGCTCTCCGGTCACGTCACCAAGCAAGAGGACGGGCGGGCCGAGGATACGTCGTTGATTTGGGGTCGAGCCAACCGCAGCGAACGCTTCTTCAACTATGTAGCCGCTCGACTCGCCAGTGGTCGGCAGCCGGAAGTCGATGCAGTAAGTGATGCCGCGTACATCATGCGCAGCACCGCGTTCTACGGAAACGGCAAGTGGGGTCTGCGTGACTTCGACGGCATCGAGGAGTCCCATCCACTGTCGATGCCTTACCGCGCGCAGATGCTGTGCGCGTGGCTGTTCCGGGAGTTCAGTGCGGACTTGGTGGAGCACGTTGCGGCGGCGCGGGGGAGCGCCGCAGTGCCGCTGGACCCGGCGTGGCGTCGTTACCTCGGCCTGGGGAACGCCACCGGTCTGGGGATGGTGCCGTACGTGATACGCCATCCGCAGGTGATGGACGCCTGGGTGGCGATGCGCGAGTTGCCGTTGGCTTCTGCGATGCAACAGACCTGGGCGGCAGACAGTGCGCAGTGGGAGCGGGTGCGATCGCTGCTGGCGCGGGCGCAGCAGTACTTCGCTGCGAAGGAATCCTTCAGCACCGATCCGTACCCGTCCGGACCAGAGCTTGCGGCCGAGTTGGAGATGGCAGTGCAGTGGGCGCGGGAGTACGTCCAGACCCGCGCCATGGCTGGGGTTAGCACCTCCGAGCCCGGGGCTCGATTGCACGAGTTGGCTGCGCAGGTGTCTTTGGAACTGCGCCAGGTCGTGGATTCGGTACTGGTGGAGGTCGATTCATCCCTTGATGCCGACATCGCCGCGCTGATGCGGTGCGTGGATCGCACGCAGTTGCAGCCGCAGATGAGCGTGCAGGAGTTGCGTGCGCTGATCGATGAGCACTACGCGTGGGCGTTGTCGATCGACTTCGCACTCGCAGCCGAAACGGCGAAGTTCTGGTTCTACTCCGAGAACAACCAAGAACCGCGGCGCGGAGAGCGGGGCAAGGACAAGGGGGAGATCACCGAACATCCCGTGGGGATCGCGCGGGATGTGTCGGCGCTGCGCGCGAGTTTGGCGGATGTCGATCCGACGATGACGGTCGGGGAATTCCTCATTGCGCACAACGAGCACTGGGGAATCGTCGAGCGGGTGCAGTCGGTGGTCGATCTTCCCTACGCCGAGGCTCGGGTGAATCCGCTGGCTGCGGACTTCCTGCCGTTGGATCTGCAGCGGTTCCAGTTGGCGTGCTACGGGATGGAGAACTACAACCCGCAATCGAC
>DASYOJ010000376.1:0-1630 GCA_036007925.1 Candidatus Nanopelagicales bacterium | reverse complement strand
TGGCGCTGGGCTATACCGATCCTGCTGGCGCGATTCGTCATCTGCAGGCTTTGACAAGTGGTGTCTCACGGCGTGCTGCGATCCAGCGAACACTGCTGCCGGTGATGTTGGGCTGGTTTGCCGATGGACCCAACCCCGATGCCGGGTTACTGGGCTTTCGCCAAGTCAGTGATGCGCTCGGTTCTACTCCGTGGTACCTCCGGCTCCTGCGCGATGAATCAGTGGTTGCTGAGCGCTTGGCTTTCGTGCTGTCGGCCAGCCGGTACGCCACAGATTTGTTGTTACAGGCGCCGGAGTCGGTTCGGATGCTCGCCGACGATGAGGAATTGCACCCGCGGGACAAACAGGCACTGCTGGTCGAGGCGATGGCCGTCGTCCAACGGCAAGAAGATCCAGTTGCGGCCGTGGGGGCGTTGCGCGGGATGCGTCGACGCGAACTTTTTCGTCTAGCCGTTGCCGATCTTCTCGGCAGGCTCGAGGTAGACCACGTGGGTCCGGCCCTAAGCGACGTCGCAGAGGTGACACTCGAAGCGGCTTTGAGTGTGGCAGTGCGCAAAGTGGTGGGGGACAGTGAGCAATTGACCGACCTGACGGTTGTGGCGATGGGGCGATTCGGTGGCAGGGAGTTGGGCTTTGCCAGTGATTTGGATGTCATGTTCGTGCACGAGCCGCGGCCGGGAACAGACGAAACTGCTGCTGGTCGACAAGCAACGATGGTGGCTGAGGAACTGCGCTCACTGTTGATGTCTGCCTCAACTGATCCACCGGTGGACCTTGATGCCGATTTACGGCCCGAAGGCAAGGCCGGGCCGCTTGTGCGCTCGTTGGCTTCGTATGGCGCCTACTACGAGCGCTGGTCCTCGCCGTGGGAAGCGCAGGCCTTGTTGCGCGCGAACCCGGTGGCCGGTGCGCCCGAACTCGGTCGGGCGTTCACCGAATTGATAGATCCACTTCGGTGGCCGGCAACCGGACTCGATGCCACGGCCGTGCGCGAGGCCAGGCGATTGAAAGCTCGAATGGAATCCGAACGTTTACCGCGAGGAGCCGATCCCACGCTGCACACGAAGCTAGGTCGAGGGGGTCTATCGGATGTCGAATGGACGGTGCAGCTCTTGCAGATGGAGCACGCAGCAGTGCACCCGATCTTGCAGACAACCAATACGGTGGAGGCACTTGCCGCCTGTGTCGAGGTAGGCGTGCTCGATGCTCGTGATGCCGACACTTTGCGCCAAGCGTGGATACTTGCCACGGCTGTTCGCGATGCTTTGATGTTGCTTCGCGCCCGACCGGGTGATTCCTTGCCGAGTGATGTCACGGAGCTCTCCGCAGTTGCCGCCGTGATCGGCAGAAAGGGTGCTTCGGTGGGGCAGTTGCGCGATGACTACCTTCGAGTGACGCGTCGTTCGCGTCGCGTTATGGAGAAGATCTTCTACGGCGAGGGATGATCGCTCCCGTTCTTTGAGCCCACGCCTGCCATTCTGCGCCGTACTCCTGTGCCAAAAGTCGATCTTCCCATCGTGACTTCGCCCAAAAGAACAGCGCGATGATCGCTCCCCAGGCCCAACTCCACCATGTGCCGGCCAAGATCAGCGCGGCCAACGTCACACTCAGAACTGATGTGTAGATGGGG
>DASYOJ010000375.1:0-2091 GCA_036007925.1 Candidatus Nanopelagicales bacterium | reverse complement strand
CTACTTGACCCCCGCTACTTGACCCCCACTGTGTCGAAGCTACATCGCGTCCCTTCCTACACTACGAGTATGCCGAATCCCTCGTCGATGAAACCCAGAAGCTTTCTCGTTACCGATGGTCCAGACCGCGCGCCGAATCGGGGGATGTTGCGCGCACTGGGCATGGACGATTCCGATTTCGCCAAACCGCAGATCGGTATCGCCAACAGTTATAACCGGATCACTCCGTGCAATATGTCCCTTCGCGATGTCGCTACGGGTGTAGCCCAGGGCATTGAAGCCGCCGGTGGTTTTCCCATGGAATTTGGAACCATCACCGTCTCCGACGTCATCTCCATGGGCCATGAAGGCATGCACTTCTCTCTCGTGAGCAGGGAGGTAATCGCTGATTCCGTCGAGACCGTCGTGGAAGCTGAGCGACTCGATGGCATGGTCACGTTGGTTGGGTGCGATAAGTCGATTCCAGCCATGATGATGGCTGCGGGGCGGCTGGATATCGCCTCGGTCCTGCTGTACGCCGGCTCGTTGTTGCCCGGGCACGTGACGTTGTCCGATGGCAGTGAGCAAACCGTCAACATCGTCACCGCATTCGAGGCAGTTGGCGCCAGGGCACGCGGGCTGATGAGCGATGAGGATGTCGATCGCATCGAACGGGCAGTATGCCCCAGTGCTGGGACCTGCGGCGGCATGTACACCGCCAACACGATGGCGAGTGCCGCTGAGGCCATGGGGCTTTCGCTGTTGGGTTCGTCGTCACCACCAGCTGTCGATGCCCGGCGCGAGACCTTGGCGCGTCGTAGTGGGGAAGCCGTCGTGGAAATGCTGCGCCAGGGGATTACTGCGCGCGACATCATCACGAAGGAATCCTTGGAAAACGCGATCGCGATCATCATGGCGTTGGGTGGATCCACGAACGCGGTGCTCCATCTACCGGCGATCGCCCATGAAGTCGGGGTGGAATTGAGCATCGATGATTTCAATCGCGTCGGCCAGCGGGTGCCGCACATTGCCGACTTGAAGCCTTTCGGGGAGTACTTGATGTACGACCTCGATCACGTAGGCGGGGTGCCGGTCGTACTCAAGGCGCTGCTTGATGAGGGTCTTTTGCACGGCGATTGCCTGACCGTCACGGGCAAGACGATGGCTGAGAACCTCGCGGCGTTGGATCTGCCTGGTGTCGACGGCACAGTGGTGCGTCCCATCGATGATCCGATCGGGCCCACGGGCGGGATCACAATTTTGTCCGGATCGCTGTGCCCAGACGGCGCGGTGGTCAAGAACGCAGGTGTTCCGGTGGAGGTCTTCGAAGGGGCTGCACGGGTGTTCGACCGTGAGCAATCTGCCATGGCCGCTCTCGAGGACGGCACCATTCAAGCCGGTGATGTCGTGGTGATCCGCTACGAGGGCCCGAAAGGTGGTCCGGGCATGCGCGAGATGCTGATGATCACCGGGGCTATCAAGGGCGCGGGGCTTGGCAAGGACGTGCTGTTGATCACCGATGGACGGTTCTCCGGTGGCACGACCGGGTTGTGCGTGGGTCATGTGTCGCCCGAGGCCGTGGACGGTGCTCCGATCGGTTTGCTGCGTGATGGTGACCGCATTCGCATCGATATTCCACGCGGCACACTCGATGTCTTGGTGGAGGAGTCTGAGTTGCAGACCCGACGCCAAACGTTCGAGCCGCTGCCGCCTCGCTACGACCGGGGAGTCCTGGCCAAGTACGTCAAACTGGTGGGCAGTGCTTCCAAGGGAGCCATCACCGGCTAACTCCACACCCACCCCCACCCCCTCACACGTTTCCCCCGGATTCCGGGGGAAACGCTTCGCTTCCCCCGGAATCGCCCCGACTCTGCACGTTTTCCCCGGAATCCGGGGGAAACGGTCGAAGTGGTGGTGGTGAGCGTGACGGCCCCGAGCGTGACAGGTGGGACCCCAGGGGTTACAGTTGGGGCGTGGCACGAATTCTCGTAGTACCCAGGCGCGCTAGCTGACGCACACCGTCACCAGCGCGCTCCCTCCTACCCGCCCGGGTGTGGAGGGTTTTTCATTGAGAAGCACGCGAGAGCAGGGAAAGACACGATGGGCGAGCAG
>DASYOJ010000374.1:0-3723 GCA_036007925.1 Candidatus Nanopelagicales bacterium | reverse complement strand
CAACACGACCTCGGTCCCTTCGACATCTCGCTGGTCATTTCGCGTGCTTGCGGCGTCTAAGAGAGTCCCCGCGTGGGCTAAGGAACCCAGGAGTGAGCGGATACCAGAAGCGTGTTGGCTGGCGAGGACTTCGGTCGGAGCGAGCAGTACAGCTTGACCGCCATCAGCCACGACATCCAGCATGGCGCGCACCGCCACCACCGTCTTTCCGCTACCGACATCACCTTGGAGCAAGCGCTGCATCGGCACGTCACGGGATAGGTCGGCGCTGATCTGCGCGCCAACATCGCGCTGCCCGTCTGTCAGTGCGAATGGCAAAGCCGCATCGAATGCCTCACGAAGCGGGCTCCCGATATGTGTGCGTGGCGTCGCGCGATGGCCCTGCGCAACCAGACGGCGTTCCACCAAGGCGGACTGCAAGACAAAAGCTTCTTCGAATGCCAATCGCCGGTGAGCCTGCTCGATTTCGTCGCGCGTGGTTGGCCGGTGGATTCCCTCCAGGGCTTCTTGCAGATCGAGCAGACTCGCGCGCTTGCGTAGCGATTGATCGATCGGATCAAAGTCGGCCAGATCGGGGCCGAAGGTATCCAGCACGACACCCACCGATGTCTGGATCTGCCAACTGGTTACCGATTTGCTTGATCTGTAGACCGGGATGATGGCACCCGCGAAACCCGCCACAGCCTGCTCATCGGCTTCGTCCAGCATCACGTACTGCGGATGGGCGAGTTGGCGTCGGTCTCGGTAGGTGCTCACGGTACCGGCGAACAATCCACGCTGACCGGCCCGTAATTCCCGTTCACGCCACGGTTGGTTGAAGAACGTGATGACGAGGGAATCGGTGCCGTCTGTGACCAAGACCTCCACGATCGAGCCCTTCTTACTACGCATGCGCCGAGTGGTCA
This sequence comes from Candidatus Nanopelagicales bacterium, assembly GCA_036007925.1. GTDB lineage: Bacteria > Actinomycetota > Actinomycetes > S36-B12 > S36-B12 > S36-B12. The sequence goes on along the minus strand of DASYOJ010000374.1, from coordinate 2,818 downwards.
CCGATGCGATGTCGGCCACGATCGTCACGTGATCGCCATCGGTCAAACTCGCGATCGCGGTGAGTTCGCCGCGCTCGGCATATCGGCGTGGGTAGTGCCTCAGTAGGTCCCCGACCGTCGTCAACCCCAAGCCGCGCTCCAACGCCCCGGCGGTACGCCCACCGAGTACGCCGCGCAGCGGGGTGTCGAAGGTCACGGCTCGGACGGTACCGGCCCACGAAGAGGGCATGGGGGTCCTCGCTGCCAGGCGAGGAGGTGTCGGCTACCCTTGCGTGGCTGTCACCGACATCTGGGCGGTACGGCATGAGGCTCAACCCGACCACACACCCGGTATCGGGTTCGAATTCAAGGAGTGAACCGTGGCTGCCACCTGCGATGTCTGCGGCAAGGGTCCCGGTTTCGGGCACAACATCTCGCACTCGCACCGCCGCACCAAGCGGCGCTGGAACCCGAACATTCAGCGCGTGCGCGCTGTTGTGGGATCCACCCCGAAGCGGATGAACGTGTGCACCTCGTGCATCAAGGCCGGCAAAGTCACCCGCGCCTGAGCATTTCTCATCCGAAGTGGGTAAAGCCCCCTTCTTCGTTCCATTCTTGACCATCCACGCGCACGCTTGCGTCGTTATCGCGTGTGGAACTGACCGTCCCGATGCAGACGAACCCCTCGGGTAAAGCGGTCTGCGGAGGAAACGTCGCCACTAACGCGTGGTCGTCTCCCCCTGTCAACATCCATACACGCGCATCGACGTTGTACGCCGCAGCCGCGGCCTGCATCGGCTCGGGGACTTCGAAGGCCTCAGCATCTTGCGTCACGATGTCGATATCAACCCCGGATGCATCAGCAATGTGACCGAGATCGGCAATGAGACCATCACTCACGTCGATCATCGCGTGGGCTCCGGCGCTCGCCGCGCGTTCCCCGGCGGTGTAATCAATCTGCGGAAAGCGGTGGGCGTCCACGAGTGCCTTCGGGGAGCGAAAGCCTCGGCCTAACACCGCTAGCCCCGCGGCGGCCCACCCCAATCGACCGCATACGGCTACCTGATCTCCGGGCTGCGCTCCGGCTCGGGTGAGTGGTGCGCGCTGGTTCAACGCTCCCAACGCGGTCACCGAAATAACGATCGTCTCTCCTTCGGTGGTGTCTCCTCCCACGAGCACCGCGCCTGCCGACGCACATTCGTGGACGAGCCCGGCCGCCATTTCGGTGACCCATGCGGCCGGAAGGTCCCCGGGTGCCACCAGACCCACCAGAACGCTGCTGGCTCGTGCGCCCATCGCATTGACGTCGGACAAACTGGCGGCGGCGGCCCGCCTGCCGATCTCGATGGCGCTGGACCAATCGCGACGAAAGTGTCTGCCCTCGACCAGGACATCGACACAGGCCACGACCCGTCCATCGGGTGCAAACAGCACGGCTGCGTCGTCACCTGGGCCTACCTGCGCCACGTCGGCGGAGACAGTGGTCGCATCGAGGATCCGATCGATCACCGCGAACTCCCCCACATCGCGCAACGTCCGCTCGCCGCTCATCTGCCCGCCTTCACCGAAGTACTCTCCATCCGTGGTCGCGCCAGCCTATGTCGTGCCGCTGTCGGTCATCGTGGTCGTCACCGGCTCAATCCTGACCGGCTGCTCGACACCTGTTGCGGTGCAGGCACCGGCTCTCACCTCGCAGTGCGAGCCGATCCTGGCAGCCGCTCCGATTCGTGTTCTGGGCGAACTCCAGCGCGAGACCGCCCCTTCCGACGCCGCTGCGCTCGCCTGGGGTGATCCGCCGATCGTGCTGGTGTGCGGTGTGGACGTTGCGATCGCGCCGGATGCGCAGGTTCTCGAGGTCAACGGCGTCGCCTGGGTCGCCCAGGAAAGCGCCGACGGGACCATCTTCTCCACCGTGGAATCCGATCCGGCAGTGCAAATTCGGGTTCCAGCGACCTACCGCCCCGAGGCCGATGTGCTGACCGAGCTCAACGCAGCGATCTCAGCAGGTACACGCGCGTCCGATATGTCATGATCTATCCGTGCCGCGTATCGATGCCCCCACCATTACCGAGCACCGCGATCAGCGGCGCGCGGCACTGCTGGCTGCCGGTCATGAGCTCGTCCTGACCGGCGGGCCGACCGCGGTCACCATGACAGCTGTCGCTGCCCGCGCTGGCTTGTCCCGCCCAGCCGTTTACGAGTACTTCGATTCCACCCAAGATCTCCTCTCGGCAGTACTGAGCGAACGCATGGCTGTCTGGACCGGCGAAGTCGACCGGGCGCTGGCCCAGGAGACCTCACCGGAGGAGAAGGTCCTCACCTACATTCGGGTTTCCTTGGAATTGATCAGCGACGGCAGCCACGGCCTGCTGGTGCTGCTCAGTAGCGAAACATTGCCGGCCGATGTGCGGCGCACCTTGAGTGCTCTACATGCCACCTTGGCTGCACCCTTGAGTTCGGCGATGCGCGAATTGGGAATCACCGACGTTGACCGCGCTACCCGCTACGTGCAGGGGTTAGTCGAGGCCGCCGCCCGTCGGATCGAACCCGGGCAAGATCCCTCCACGGAAATCGAAGCCGCAACGATCTTCGCCGTCGCCGGCGTGCGGGCACTCGCCGGTCCCTAGCGCAGCCCCGGTGGGCGTGCCAACGCTTCGGCCACCAAGGAGTCGACGAGTTCGGTGTAGGTGACTCCCGAGGCTTCCCACATCCGCGGATACATCGAAATAGGGGTGAACCCGGGCATCGTGTTCACCTCGTTGACGACGATCTCCTCATCGGTGATGAAGAAATCCACGCGTGCCAGGCCCTCGCAGCCGGCGGCCTGAAAGCACCGCAC
>DASYOJ010000373.1:0-1586 GCA_036007925.1 Candidatus Nanopelagicales bacterium | reverse complement strand
AGGTTGTTGCTGCGCTGCTCCAACCGCCAGGATGGTCGACTGCGGTGGGTTGATGATGGCGTCGAAGCCTTCCGTTCCGAACATCCCCAAGTTGGAGACACTCGTGCTCCCGCCTTCGAGTTCGGTTTGCCGCAGTGTTCCCTCCTTCGCCCGCGCAGCGAAGTCCTTGGTGATTAGTGCAAGTTGACCCAGACTCAAGGAACCCACATCGCGCACTACAGGAGTGACCAGACCGGTTTCCGTGGCAATGGCAACGGAAATATCCACGGTGTCGAACACGCGCACCGCGTCCTGCGTCCAGATGACATTCGCTTCGGGCACCTTGGAGTGGGCGTAGGCGACGGCCTTGATGATGAAGTCATTAACCGAGATCCGGTTGTCCTCGCCCTCGTTCATCTGCGCACGCATCGCGAGCAGGTCGTCGACCACCGCAGTCCCGCGCAGGTAGAAGTGCGGAACCGTGGACTTGCTCTCCGTGAGGCGGTTTGCGATTGCCTTGCGCAGCCGGGTGTGCGGGATCTCGCGGTAACCCGCTGGTGAACCCGATGCGTCCACTGCGGCCTTCGCCGGGGCAACCGGTGTCGAGGGTGCGGCCGACATTGCAGCCTCTACATCGCGGCGCCGTATTCGGCCATTGGGGCCCGATCCCACCAGCGTCGCGAGGCTGATTTTTGCTTCGCGAGCCATTCGCCGGGCAATAGGGCTCGCAAAAATACGCTCGCCGCTATCGGTCAGAGTCAGTTCTGGTGCCGGTTCGCTGGTCAGCTCCGAGGCTGCTTCTCCAGTTGTCTTAGCCATTGATTCTGGCTCTGCCTTCGCGGGTGCACCGGTTCCAACACCGAGTAGCGCGGCTGCGGCGACCGGGTCGGCGACCTGCTCCCCGGGCTGCGCCCACACGGCGATGGGTTCGCCGGTGGCCACCTCCTGGCCGGCTTCGGCTAGCAGGTGGACGAGCGAACCTGCGGCTTCGGCCTCCATGTCGACAACGGCCTTGTCGGTTTCCAGCACCGCAATTACTTCGCCTGCTACGTACTCCTGACCGAGTGGCACCTGCCATGCGGAGAGCACGGCACTGGTCGAACCGGTCGCAACCTCGGGCATCCGCAGCAGCTCAGGCATCGAGGATCTCCTTGAGCGCGAGGGTCACTTCTTCGGACTGAGCGATCGCAGCGCGCTCGAGCACCTTGCTGATGCTCGGCGACGCTTCCCTTCCGGTGACCCGCTGAACGGGTTGATCAAGCCAGTCGAAGAGTCGTCGTTGGATCTCATCGGCAAGCCAGCCACCGTAGGAAGTGCCGCGCGCCCCTTGCTCAGCGATCAAGACATTGTTCGTCTTGCGCACACTCGCCTCGATCGTTTCCCAGTCCACGCTCGCGCGGTCTAGCCAGCGCAGGTCGATCACATCCGCATCTGTACCGAGACCATCGACGGCTTGGAGTACGTATTGCGTCATCGCTAAGTAGGTGATGATGGTGACGTCTTCACCGGTTCGGCGCAGCGCTGCCTTACCGACGGGGAGCAGGTAGTCCAAGTCATCGCCCGGCCCTGGACCTATGGAGTTGTAGAGGTCGACATGCTCGAGGACT
>DASYOJ010000372.1:0-3775 GCA_036007925.1 Candidatus Nanopelagicales bacterium | reverse complement strand
TCTGAATCGACGTAACTTTCCAGGAGCGAATCCAAGATGGCGTAGTCAGGGAGGGAATCGCTATCGCGTTGATCGGGACGTAGCTCGGCCGACGGTTCCTTGGTGATCGATCGGGGTGGGATAGGTGGTACTTGGTTGCGGCGGGTGGCCTGCTCGTTTCGCCAGTTGGCTAACTCCCACACCAAAGTTTTGGGAACGTCCTTGATGGGCGCAAATCCCCCGACGGCATCGCCGTAAATCGTGGAGTAGCCGACCGACAACTCGCTCTTATTGCCCGTTGCGAGAACGAGGTGTCCTTCAGCGTTGGAGAGCGCCATCAAGGTCATGCCGCGAATTCGGGCTTGCAAGTTCTCTTCGGCGAGTCCGCTCAGATCGAGGCTTGCTTGGAAGGCGTCGAACATCGGTGCGATCGGGACATCACGGATCGACAGCCCGGTCCGCTCGGCGAGATCGTGCGCATCTTCTATCGAGTGGTCAGAGGAATAGCGACTTGGCATAGCCACTCCGAATACTCGGCCAGCACCGAGGGCATCCACGGCAAGTGCGGCCACGAAGGCTGAATCGATACCACCACTGAGGCCAAGGAGCACACTCGTGAACCCGTTCTTGTCCACGTAGTCGGCCAGGCCCATGCGCAAAGCCGCGTAGACCTCTTCTTGGTCGTCAAGCCGGGGTGGGAGCAACGGTGGAGCCAGCGGGCTCGGCGGATTGGGAGTGGTCCGCGATGTCAGCGCCACCGCGTTCCAGGACGTGGCTTCGGCGAGGTGATTTCTCGAGTCGGATGCCTGCAGATCCACCACCAGCAGGTCGGGTCCGAATTGGCACGCGCGTTCCAGGAGTCGACCATCGGCATCAACCACGAGGGAGTCGCCATCGAAGACCAGTTCGTCTTGTCCACCGAACAAGTTGGCATAGGCGATGGCCGCGCCACTGTCGCGCGCTCGATCGACGCACAGGCGCAGGCGGACGTCGTCCTTCATTCGCTCGTAGGGGGAGGCATTTAAGACCGCTACGACATCCGCACCAGCAGTTCGGGCCCATTCGACCGGACCCCCATCGCGCCACAGGTCCTCGCAAATCGCCACACAGACGCGCACGTCACCAATATCGACGACAAGCGGTGTGTTGCCCGGAACGAAGTAGCGCGCTTCGTCGAAGACTCCGTAGTTGGGCAGGAAGTGTTTGTCGTAGCGGGCCACGATGCGCCCCGAGTGGACCAAGGCGGCCGAATTCACCGGACCACCGCGAGGGCGGCCGATCTCCTCGTCGTTTTCGTCGCTGTGGTCCAAGTACCCGACGAGGCAGGTGAGATCGCCATACCCGGCAATGTTGATGTCTCGAGCAAGTTCAACCATGGCGGTGCGTGAAGCATCTTGGAAGGACGGTCGAAGGCTCAGATCCTCGACCGGATAGCCGGTCAGGACCATCTCGGGCAAGACCAGCAGGTCCGCCCCGGCTCCGTGTGCTTGCTCGACGGCCTGCATGACCAGGGCGGCATTGCCTGCCAGGTCCCCGACGGTGGGGTTGACCTGGGCGAGGGCGATGCGAAAGGGAGCCACGAATGGAGGGTACTCACCGATTACCTCGTCCGGATCTTCGTCGTTAACGCCGCTGTAACACGAAAAGCGGGACTATAGGCAGGTGGAAAAACAAGCAGAGTTCGTCCTGCGCACGATCGAGGAACGCGATATCCGATTTGTGCGCCTGTGGTTCACCGATGTCTTGGGGACGTTGAAGTCTGTCTCGATCGCACCCGCCGAGCTTGAAGGTGCCTTTAGCGAGGGGATTGGCTTCGATGGGTCGGCTATCGAAGGTTTCGCCCGAGTGCACGAGTCGGACATGCTGGCCCGCCCGGATGCAAGCACGTTCACAACGCTCCCGTGGCGCAGTGAGGCTCCAGGAGTGGCGCGCTTGTTCTGCGACATCTTGATGCCGGACGGCTCGCCCTCCTATGCCGATCCTCGGCATGTCCTCAAGCGCACCTTGACGCGAGCGGCCGACCTTGGTTTCAGTTTTTACACCCACCCCGAGGTTGAGTTCTACCTGTTCCAAGGGCGCCCTGAACCTGGGCAACAGCCCGAACCGATCGATCGTTACGGATACTTCGATAACGCTCCCCATGGTGCTGCTCACGACTTTCGTCGCCAGGCGATCACCACCCTGGAAGCCATGGGTATCTCGGTGGAGTACAGCCACCATGAAGGCGGACCAGGGCAACAAGAGATCGACTTGCGCTATGCCGATGCGCTAACCACCGCGGACAACTTGATGACCTTCCGACTCGTGGTGCAGGAAGTGGCGATGGAGCAAGGGCTCTATGCCACGTTCATGCCCAAACCATTCCGCGATCACCCCGGCAGCGGCATGCATACCCACCTGTCCTTGTTCGAGGGTGATCGAAATGCCTTCTACGAGCCAGGCTCGGACTATCAACTCTCGAAGGTGGCCCGGTCATTCATCGCCGGTCTCCTCGTCCACGCACCGGAGATCACGGCAGTCACGAACCAGTGGGTGAACTCCTACAAGCGGCTCGCCGGCGGCGGTGAAGCCCCCGCCTGGATTTGCTGGGGCCACAACAATCGGTCGGCCTTGATTCGCGTACCGATGTATAAGCCCGCTAAGGGCAACAGCACCCGAATCGAGTATCGGGCCATGGATAGCGGGGTCAACCCCTATCTGGCTTTCTCGGTGCTGTTGGCAGCTGGTCTCAAGGGCATCGAAGAGGGGTACGAGTTGCCTCCGGGTTCCGAGGACGACGTATGGTCCTTGACGTCCGCTGAACGTAAAGCGCTCGGGATGGATCCGCTTCCGGGCTCCTTGGACCAAGCGATCGCGGCGATGGAGAAGTCCGAACTAGTCGCCGAGACTTTGGGTGAGCATGTTTTCGATTTCTTCCTCCGCAATAAGCGAGCCGAGTGGGAGGACTACCGGCGCCAGGTGACCGCGTGGGAATTGGACCGGTACCTGCCGTCCTTGTAGCGGCATAGGCTCATCCAACGTGAGCGAGAGATCGGGAACTGAGCGGGGTCAACTCGCGCGTAGCGGTTTCGTGGACCCCGATCGGGCCCGCTTGGCGTTCGAGGCTCTCGCAGGACTCGATCCCTTCGAATCGAGCCTCATCCCCGACCTCGCCGAAGACTTCGGTGCAGCGGCTGATCCAGATCTTGCACTGACGCAGTTTCTACGCTTGGCCGAGGCCTGCGATCAGCGGCTGCGGTCCGGTCTGGTGGCCGACGACGCTTTCCGCGGGCGAGTTATCGACATCCTGGGAACGTCCGAGGCACTTGGTGACCACCTCATCCGTATCCCCGGCGATCTGGAAGTACTTGCGGATGCTGAGGCATTAGCTGTAGCACCATCAGCGCGGGAGATGCGCCAGGACCTTTTGCTGGCAGTCGGCGCCGATCCGACCATGCTCGAGCCGGTGGCCGCAGACCCGGTGGCCGCCACCGACGCACTTCGCCGCGCCTACCGTCGACATCTGCTGGGCATCGCTACCCGAGACCTCAGTGGAGTGGCCTCGATGGAGGCGGTTGCTACCTGGCTCAGCGATGTGGCCGATGCCACCTTGGAAGCCGCCTTGGCTATCGCCCGCGCCGAAGTGGGCGAAAGCGCTTTTACCTGTCGGCTCGCGGTTATCGGCATGGGTAAGTGCGGTGGGCGCGAATTGAACTACATCAGCGATGTCGACGTCATCTTCGTTGCCGAACCGGCTGAAGGGTGCGAGGAATCCGATGCCCTCGGGGCTGCTACGCGACTAGCCAGCGCACTGATG
>DASYOJ010000371.1:0-2718 GCA_036007925.1 Candidatus Nanopelagicales bacterium | reverse complement strand
TCGGTCGAGGTCACCTCGACATGTGCCGGGATCCCTTCGACGATCGCCGTGAGGGCTTGACCATGGGACTCTCCGGCTGTCAACCAACGCACCATGGCGCTGATCATCCCAGTGCGTGCTCACACGTGCTCGAGCAGCCCGACCTGCCGGCATTCACGCAACCGGCAGCGTGGGTGTGGACGCCAGGAGCGAGCCGGCCGCAACCAAGACGGCGCCTGCTGCCATGAACGGGCCGAAGGGCACGGCACTACGACGATGTAAAGAACCCGTCACCACACCAACAACGACGACGCCCCCGGCAAGAACGAACCCGAGCAGATGGCCCCACCACACAGCGGCCCACCCGATGGTGCCTAGGGCAAGTCCGGTCACCGCCGCGTACTTCACATCTCCCATCCCCATTCCCCCGAGGACGTGCCCTACCCCGAAGGCGGCAACTGCTGCCGCTGAGGCGCCGACAGCCCGAAGCAGCATGCCGAGGTCCCCGCTCACCAAGGTCAACGCGACCACACACACCAGCGTGCCGAGCAAGCTCAGGGCCACCATGCGGTTCGGTAACCGGTGTTCTCGGATGTCCACAATGGACAGCGCAACAGCCCAACCGGCAAACCATGACCACAAAGCGATGGTCAAGCCGATGGTGAGCCAGGTCGTCTCCGGGGTCATCTGTCGACGTTAGACAGCTTGGTTGTCGGCACGAAAGGCCGAAATTCCTGCTGTGGATAAGTGTTACAGCGCGTCTCGCATGGCCACCAGAACGCGGGGCTCATCGAAGTCCAGCCCAGTCATCAACCTCACTTGAGCAAGCGCCTGCCAGACCAACATGTCCCGACCACTCGCGACGGGAGCTCTCGGACGATCACGTGCCCACACCTGGGCCAGTGGGGTTGGCCACGGGTGGTAGCTGGCGTCGAGTAACGCGATCGTGGACGGCGCACTAATCCCCATCCATGACGCCGCCGCGTCTGCCGGCAACGTACTGACCAGCACATCGGCGGCAAGGTCTTCCGGGGTCAGGTCAGCTGTTACGGCGCGCACACCGAGTTTTTGGGCGAGTTTGGCCACTGCATCAGCAGCGGTAGGCCGCCGAGCATGAATGACGATCTCCTCCACATTCAGGTGCGCCAAGGCCGCAACGGCACTCCGAGCGGTGGCACCCGCACCAAGCACGTGCGCAGACGTGGCGTTCACCACGCCGACCTCGCGCAGTGCCTGCTCCATGCCGAAGATGTCGGTGTTGGTTACCTGCCACGGTTCGGCAGGGCTGGGCCGGTACACAGTGTTTGCTGAGTGCACCGATCGCGCCAGAGGCGATGCGTTCGGCACCACATCGAGCACCACTTCCTTAAGCGGCATCGTCAAGCTCAATCCCCGCCAGGTTTCGTCTAGTCCAGCGAAGAACTCCGCGAACTCATCGGCCGCACATTCAACCGCCTGGTAATCCCAATCCAGACCCAGAACCGTGTATGCAGCGCGGTGCAAAGCCGGCGAGAGGCTGTGCTCGATCGGCGATCCGAGTACAGCAGCGCGCGCGGTCACTCGTTCTCCGCGAGGAACTCCCGCAATTGATCCTTCAGCCGCAAAAAGCGCTCGTAGTTCTTGGCGAACTTGGTTTCCCGGGTATCGGGATTGACCGTGACGAAATACAGCCAATTGGCTTTGGCGGGGTCTAATGCCGCCTCGATCGCGGCCTCTCCTGGTGAATTAATCGGAGTGGGTGGCAAGCCGTCATTCACGTACGAGTTGTAGGGATTATCAGATTCCAGCTGCTCGGCCGTCAGCTGCAGTTCAGTGATGCCCAGTCCGTAGGACACCGTGGAATCAAATTGCAGCGGCATACCTTCGTCCAGTCGGTTGTACACCACTGCGGCAGCCTTACGCATGTCCTCGGGCAAGACCTCGGCTTGCACGAGCGACGCAACAATAAGCACTTCATAAGGTGTGCGATCAATTTCCTCGGCTCGTGCCACCAAGTCCAACTCATCAGCCGACAGCTCAAAACGCTGCACAAGTGTTGTCATGATTTCTTCAGCGGTTTCGTCACCCGCGAGGTCATAGGTTGCCGGGAACATGAAACCTTCGGGTCGTTGCTCGGCCCAGGCCGGCAGACCAAGCACGCCAGGGTTGTCCACCACTTGCTCGAATTCACTGATGGGCAGACCTGATGCGGCCGATGCGGCTTCAATGGTTTGAGTGATCCGCAGCCCCTCCGGAAGCACCAGCCTGCTGTCCGCCCGCGACATCGGATCGAGCATCAAGTCAACTGCGCTGGCCCCGCTCATTTGCAGCCGCAGCGTGTAGGTCCCGGGCCCAATGCTGGCAGCGGCGTCATTGGCTTGGGCTGCATCGATGAACGCATCCACGGAGCGAACGACGCCAGCGTCGGTCAGGGTCTGCCCGATCGCGGTCAGGGTCTGTCCGCGCGAGACCTGGATCTGGACTTCTCCCACCCCTTCGCCGGCGTAGTCGGTCTGGGCTGTGGATCCCCCACTTCCGCTGAGGAAGGACCACGTGCCCCAGGCCAGGGCAAGGACCGCCAAGAGCACCGCGATCCCGGTGATCCGCCGTGCCAGGCTGGACGCGTTCCGAGACGGCGGCAAGGTGTCTTCGTCGTCGAAGAACTCGTTCATGTGGGTCATGGCGCTGGAAACACCTCACCGGGCGGCTGGCCGCTGGTCCGCTCGGCATCCATGGCGTGCTGCAGCACGACTTCGGCCG
>DASYOJ010000370.1:0-9027 GCA_036007925.1 Candidatus Nanopelagicales bacterium | reverse complement strand
CCGGTGGGCTTCGTTGATCCGTACCGGTCAGGTCCCCGCCCGCTTTGCGCGTCCTGGCACCGGGGAAGGAGTGCCAGGGGGCGCCCAGCGGGAGGGGGCCTCACCGCACGTCTCACAACACCCCGGGGATCACCTCCTCGTCGATGCCCGAGAAGTCGTCCTCTTGGCGCCCTAGGTAGGACTCCCAGGTACCGGCGTCCCAGATCTCAGCTGTAGTCCCATTGCCCACGACGATGACTTCGCGGTCCAGGCCGGCGTACTCACGCAATGCCGTCGGGACGGTGACCCGCCCCTGCCGGTCGGGGATCTCATCGGAAGCCCCGGAGAACAGCACCCGCAGGTAGGCGCGAACCCGAGCGTCGGAACGGGAGGCTTCGTTCAGTCGCTCGGAGTAGGCCGCGAATTCCGCCGCCGGCCAGACCACGATCGAGCGGTCCTGCCCCTTGGTCAGGACCAGTCCCGCGGCCAACTGCTCACGGAACTTGGCCGGCAGCACGAGCCGACCTTTGTCATCTAGGCGGGGAGCGTGGGTGCCCAGAAACACAACGCACCACTCCCCTCATAGGCCACTTATGTCACACGCATCACTCAGGTAACCCCAAGTGGCGCCACTCTACTCCACTTTCCTCCACCGTCAACCCCCTCATGGCACATGTCGCCCCACTTCCTGCCACCCAGTCCACTGGTGGCTGCCCAGACTCCCCGAAAGGGTGAACGCGCCGGTCGTGCTACTACGACCGTGGCAACGCTCCCCCGCTTACAGTTCACCGAGTGAGCCGCCCTGTCTTGCCTGCACTCGCGATAGCCGCCGCACTGGCCGTCGCTGGTTGCGGCACCGTGGAGTCGACCCCGCCTTCGGATCCGCCCTCCCCCGCAGGTCCATCCAGTCCGAGTCCTGCGCAGTCGGCCACCCCCACGCCGACCCCCACGCCGACGCCCACACCGACGCCCACACCGACATCTCCGCTGGACGGCCTACCGGACCCCACCCCCGGTCCGGTTCTCGCGGTCAAACTCGACAACACCCGCAATGCCCAACCGCACGCCGGGCTCCACGAGGCCGACATCGTCTACATTGAGGAGGTCGAATACGGCATCACCCGCCTAGCCGCTGTCTTCGCCGATGACGTCCCCACGCGGATCGGACCGGTGCGTTCGGCACGCATCACCGACATCGATCTACTCGAGCAATATGGATCACCGGCGTTTAGCTTCTCGGGAGTGCAGCGCAAAATGTGGCCGGTCATCGCCAACTCGACACTCATCGACATTTCACCTAATAAGGCCGCTTCGGCATACGAGCGCGACTTCTCCCGCAGAGCTCCTTATAACTACTTCCTCAATGGCCAGCAAGGATTGCAAGCCGCACCCGAGGCCTCACTCGAACGCGACATTGGCTTCGCCTTCGATGCGACTCCTCCTCCAGGTGGGAAAGTCGGACTGTCCGCCCGGGTCGATTGGCCCGCTGCTTCAGCCGAGTTCCGTTACGACCAGGCTTCGCGGCTTTATCTCGTCGCACTCAACGACCGACCTGCCGAGGCAGAAGAACACAACGACGGGCAACGGGCAGCGACAGTCGTCATCCAATACGTCGAGCAAAACCCTTCGGCGTTCTTCGATAAGGGTGGCGGAAATACCCCGCACGCCGAGACGATTGGGAAGGGCCGTGCGGTGATTTTGCGAGATGGGCTGCGGTACAACGCCCGCTGGACTCGGCCTGATGCCGATTCGGGGACGACCTTCACCACCTCCGACGGCGCGCTATTGCCCTTCAAACCCGGACAAATCTGGGTCGCTCTCGCTGATAAGGGACGCAAGGCCACGCTCTTTCCAGCGCCTTCGGCTGATTCCAGCAAAGGCAACAACCAGCAGGCGGCGCAGTAGTCGCTCAGGTACCGGTCCGGGGTGATCCCTGCGGTTCACAGGGGACCACGCTGCGTACCCCTTCAGTGTCGTAGGCATAGACCGCCCACTGCCCGAAGTCAGCGGCAATCGCTACTGCAATATCGACCGGCATTCCCCAGACCAACCATCCCGGTTCGCGCCACGTACCGTCCGCAGAGAAGCCATCTGCCGGCCACACCTCATAGCCGGCATCCACCAAGATTTCCTGCAAACGCTCGTTGGCTGCTTCATTCTCAGCCCACGACGGTCGATCGGTTCCAGGGTTGTACGCCGTCAATACGACGGCGGCCTGTCCGCGCGATAGGCACTCAAGTGACGGGTCCACCCACTCGCGACCGGCCGGATCTTCGGTACTGACGAGTGCTTCTTCGTAGATGGCGAAGAGCGCGGATTGCTCGCTCATGTATGCATCATGCCAAGTGCCCATCAGTCCAGGAAAGGCCATACTTATCCGATGCCGTCGATCCCACGCTCGATCATCACTCCCCCTGCGCAATCCCGCTGGAGCATCGCCTCCCGCAATTCGGTCCTTTCCATCGCTTCGACCGGATCGTTGCTGTCCGTTGGGTCCGTCGGTTCGGTGCTTTCCATCGGCAGCATCGGCTCGTTTGCCTCCCTTGCGAGCATTGGGAGTTTCGCAAGCGCCGGTAGCACCCTGTCGGGTTTATCGCGCTACGCGATCATGTCGTGGCGGTCCCGCCGCCGCGTCATGGGAGCCCCGTAGTGGCAGGTGCCATGCCGCTCATCTGCTCGTGAAAGACTCGTCTACCCCCAAGAACGCCCCCGGGCGGTTCACAGGAAGGCGACCGGTGTCCGGCAACGTCCGCGAGGAACAAGAGTTCGTCAATTACGCGACGGACTTGATGAACGACTACATCGCGCACCTGCAGACCAGAATCGTCTCGACCAAGAAGGCACCCAGTACAGGAACCGGTCAAGACGAGCTCGAACGTGAAGCTCACCTAGACAACCTTCACCAACAGCTAAGCGCCGCACTAGCCGCCCGCAAACGCATCTGCTTCGGACGCCTGCGTTTCGAGGACGGCCAAGACGACCACATCGGCCGGATCGGATTACGAAATCCCGACGGCGAAGTTGTTCTCGTGGATTGGCGTGCACCACACGCGGCCGCCTTCTACCGCGCAACGATGAAGGATCCAATGGGACTGATGTTGCGTCGGCGTATCGCCTCGAAGGTGACACCAAGCGGACCAGAGGTCACCCATGTCGACGATGAAACCTTCGACTCGAACTTCGTCCTCAATACTGCTGCGGCAGAGGCACTGAACGCTCCTCGTGAAGGCCGGATGGCTGACATCTTGACCACCATCGCTGCGGACCAAGATGCCATTATTCGTAGCCCCCTCGACCGGGTGACCGTCGTTGAAGGCGGACCCGGAACCGGCAAGACAGTCGTCGCATTGCATCGCGCGGCGTGGCTGCTCTACACATACCGGGAGCGCCTTTCGCGCGATGGAGTCCTGATAGTCGGTCCGAGCAATGTCTTCTTGCAGTACATCGACCAAGTTCTCCCGAGTCTGGGGGAAACAGATGTCGTCCTACTCACGCCCGAACAGTTCTACCCTGCCGTCCGACCAACCGCCCAAGATCGCACCGATGTCGCGCGCATCAAAGGTGATGCGCGGATGGCCAAAGTGCTAGCTCGCGCCGTTGCTCGCCGGGTTCGTATACCCGCTACCGATCTTGTCATTCGCACTTCGACGGGTAGCACCGTTCGGGTAAGCGTCGAGCAGTTACATCAAGCCACTCGAGGCTTGTCAAAATCCCGGAATTTTCACGAAGGGCGTGATCCATTTTTGCGCCGAGTACTCACCGCTGCTGCTCGAAATCTAGCGCAGGACACCGGCCATGACCCGACTGATGACGATTACTGTCAGGACCTCATCGCTTCGCTGGTCGAGGACCCGAACATGCGACGGGAACTCAACCTCATGTGGCTGCCCACCACTGCTGAGCGAGTTGTCAAGCAGTTACTCAGTAATGAAAACGAGCTGCAGCTGGCCGCACAGTCAATACTGACGAGCCGTGAGCAGGCACTGTTGCTCCGGGATCAGAACGCACCGTGGACCAGCGATGACATTCCGCTCCTTGATGAGGCCGCTCATGCACTCGGCCCGTGGTCACCACCCTCCGCACGTGAACCCGAAGACAGCGGTTATCGCGAGCTGCGAGCCGAGGATGCCTACCGCATTTCACCTGACCGACATCGGCAAGCCCACTCGACTCTGGCGGAGCGCGCTGTCGATGATCGCGAATGGGTTTACGGCCACGTGATCGTCGATGAAGCTCAGGAACTGAGCGCCATGGCTTGGCGAGCCGTCGCGCGGCGCGCCACCCGCAAGTCGAT
Organism: Candidatus Nanopelagicales bacterium; assembly: GCA_036007925.1. Classification (GTDB taxonomy): domain Bacteria; phylum Actinomycetota; class Actinomycetes; order S36-B12; family S36-B12; genus S36-B12. The sequence continues at coordinate 4,754 of DASYOJ010000370.1, read as the reverse complement.
GACGGTCGTCGGTGACCTCCAACAAGCTTCGCACCCGGCCGCTGCACGAGATTGGGACCAGGCGTTGGGGTGGGCCTCAGACCGCATTCACCGGCATACGCTCACCATCACCTACCGCATTACCCGCCCGATCGCTGAGGCTGCCTCTCGCGCTCTACTCGAAGCAGGTGGAGCCCCTGTCGATCTCACGCCCATTCGCGATGGACCCCCGGTACGTCACGTTGATATTCCTCATACCGAATTACCGGGATACGCCTCACGCGTTGCGCGCCAAGACGGACGCAGTGCGGTGATCGTCCCCGACGATTGGCTCCCAACACTGCGCGACCAGATGACCGATCCACGGTTCGGCTTCGATGAAGCGGCGCTCGATGCCCCCATAGCTGTCATCACCGCACAACAATCCAAGGGGTTGGAGTTCGACTGTGTCGTGGTCGTGCAACCTCAACAGCTCAGCGAGCAACGCCCCTACGGTGCAGACATCTATGTGGCAGCAACGCGAGCGACCCAGGAATTGCACTTCGTCACGCTCAGTGCGACTGCTGACATCAGCGAGCTGTGATTACTCAGTCACGAAAAACTAGCACTGGACACGGAGCGTGATTGACGCACGCATTTGCCACCGATCCCAGATGAACATCGGGCAAGGCTCCATGACCGCGAGCTCCCACCACGAGCAATTCCGCACCTTGGGCAGCCAGTGTCAAGGCCATGGCGGGACGCTCGGGAATAAGCCGTGCCTCTACGTCAACGCCGGGAACCTGGTTCACGGCCCGCAGAACACAAGCATCAAGCATTTCTTGTGCATCCCGGGCGTAATCTGCGTCGTCGTAGGTCGGTGTGATGTAAATCGTCCACGGGATGACGTAGCCGGTTACCGCTACTACACGTAGATCGCGCTCGACTGCATACCGCATACCCCATTCCAGCGATCGTTCACTTTCTTGTGATCCGTCGACTCCGACGACTATGAATCCCATGCCGACTAGCACCTACCTTCTATTCTCGACCGTAGATCCCCGGCACACCATGAAGCAATTCGGGAGCGTGACTGTCGTCTCAGCCAACCCTGTCTCATCGTGAGTCATCAGACGATCCCGGGAGTTCGGTTCGAGAATCACGCAGCGCTTCTGTGACATCAGCCGGCATATGAAGTTCCGTGGCTGAGACCACACCGAGCTCCTTCATACGGCGAGCCTGGACCATTACCCGGGTGTCGAAAGACCCCACGAAATCGTTGTACCCCTTGACGGCGCTCGTCAATCCCCGACGAAGCACGCCAAGATGCTCTACAGCTTTCTCTAGCCGGGCGAGCATCTCGGCCCCCGCTGCCCGGATTTCCTCGGCGTTATCTGCCATGAGCTTTCGCTGGTAGCCGAATTGGATTGTGCGAAGCATGCCCAAAATCGTGGTGGGGGTTGCAAGGACAACGTTGCGGGAGAAAACCTCCTGCAAGAGCAGTCCATTGACTTCCAATGCGGAGGACAACAAGGACTCCAGCGGCAAAAACATAACGACGAATTCCGGGCTGGCGGCCGACTCCCAATACCGCTTCCCTGATAATTCCTTGGCGCGAGCCAGGACATCATCGGCATGCTTGCGAAGGTGGGTGTCGATGATGGCGGTGTCTTCAGCCTGCACCGCTTTCCAGTAAGCGTCGAAAGGAAACTTCGCATCGATCAGGATCTCTCCCCCACCTGGCATATCGACGACGACATCGGGCCGAGCACCCCCGGCCTCGGTGGTGCGTGAGTCCTGCCGACGAAAGTGAACCCCTTCCACAAGACCTGAGTGTTCGAGCAGCTGCTCCAACTGCATCTCACCCCATTGACCGCGCGATTGCCCCGAACTCATCGCCGAGACCAGTTGCTTCGTGGCGGTTTCCAACGATGCGTAATTGCGTTGCACCCCTTCGATCTGCGTGCGCAACTCAGCGGCAGTCTTCACTCGTTCGAGTTCGGCCGTGTGCGATTGCTTACGCAGTCCTTCCAACGCCTCGCGCATCGGCTCGAGCCGATCATCCAACGCCTTCGCCGAGGTTTGTTCGCCCTGCAATTTCGCGCGCTCGGCTTGTAGGAGCTCGACCTGTCCTTGCGTCTGGGCGAGTTGGGCCGTTACTGAAGCGATCTCCGCTGCGGATTCCGCACGCACCGTGGCCTCGCGTTCGATGCTGCGGGAGGCAGCGGTGCGCGTTCCCGCGAACCAGCCCACCACCAGCCCGCTGAAGGCCACGATGAGCACGATCAATCCGATGACGAGGGCATCGAGGGAACCAAGAGCAGTCACGGCACCTCCTGAGGGCTGTGGCGCCAGGCTATCTGTGCACTATGACAACCTCGAGCGCCCAACTGCTCGACTGTCTGACTGCCTGCCAGCTTTGCCGGCTACTGCGGGACCGAGCAGGCGTCCGTGGCGCCGGGCAGTCGATCCCGGTGCCGATACATCCATGGGCCAATCCGCGCAAGGACATCGCGCATGCCCGGGGCGAGCATAAAACGACCGAAGAAGCGGTAAGGGGCCCGCGATAACCGCAGCATGCTCCCCATGCCCAAAGGCCCGATGCGGTATTGACCATCGGTGTCGACGAACACTGGTCCTTCGTGCACAGCGCTTTCGGGAATCCCCCATTCGGCGAGGTCCACCTGCTGCCAGGCAATGATGTCTACGGGGGGATCGATCCGGCGGCGAATGGTGTCGGTGCCGTCTTGACAGATACCGCAATCAGCATCGAACAGGAATGCCGGACGTTGAGTTTGACGGGGTGGTGCCACAGGTGAATCCATAAGATCACTATACCCCGGGGGGTATAGTGATGCACATCCGCGTTACACCGGAACCAAGCCCTGAACCACCCGCAACAGTTGCCGGTAGGACAAGCCGTTGCTGTCGATCCGGATCGTTGTCGTTTGCCCAGACCCCCCGTTGCTCGTACGCGCCTGCATCTCGGCTACGCCACCGAATCGGGCAACATCGGCCGTCGAACAACGACGCCCCTGGGTACCTGGCTGCCGACAATGGGCGAGGATTCGGACGCGAACTGCCTGCTGATCCCCAGCACTGCCCATCCGCAATGTCTGCGAGCGCACCAGCCCCGTTGTCTTATATGGGACAGGTGTAGCCGCCCATCGGGTCTGACCCGACTTTTGCGCCAGGGTGAAACTCGGCACCCGCGTTCCATACGTTGAGCCAACGAACGTGGCTCGGTTGGCACCACGGCCGTAGGCAATGACGTCAATCGGGCCTTTGCGTCGAAGGCCCGCTGTATGGGTGGGGCGCCACAGAACCACATCACTACCAAGCGCCGTTGTCGCCCGTGCGTAGTTGGTGGAACCACGGACAACATCCTCGGCCGCATGCGCGGGCCCGGCTGGAAGGACGCTCACCACGAGGCCGGCAGCAACGGCCCAGACAGTCACCGCAGGCACTATCCGCAGGCGGCGTCGAAAAGACGACGAGGCTTGTGCGAAGAACATCAGATCACTGTACGTCGCGCACCACTGCACTCACTCGGGAGCACCAGGAACAGCCGGTGAGGGTGGCTTGAAACCGAGTTTGAGGAGGCAGCGATTGCTCGACGAGTGCCGTGAAGGATCCCTCTTCGACCGGGACTGAAGTGATTGTTCGCCAGCGGTCGGCCGTGGGCGTGCGGTATCGAATCCGAACAACACCGGTTGCCACGGAATCACCCGCACTTACATCCCCGGTGATCCGAACACCCCCCTTGGTCGAGCGTGCCACGAGCGATGTCATCTTCGATGTGGCAGGGCGGACCCAGAAGGTCAATGGGTCTAGGGAGAAAGCTTGCTCGGCATCCGGTTCAATCGCCCGGATGACGGTAGTGAGTCGGTATTCACCCGTCCCATCTGCCGGACAGACAAAGACCTCATCGAGCAACTGACCAGAGACCGGATCGCCGGGGAGAACCAGAAATGTCCCCTCATTGGCCGTTCCCTCCGAGTCCACCTTCGTGATAAGCGTCTCGCCGAGCAAGGAGGTGTCATCGGCTCGACCGAAGGTTGCCAAGATGGGTATGAATAGGCATTCAGCATCTACAAACTGCCAGTCGTTATCCATGGCCACGGAGACCGTGGCACTCGAGACTGCTTCCGGAGGAGTCTCCACCACCTGCGCATGACCCGCAGAGGTGCCTGTCAGGACAAGGGCCGACACGCAGCCGACCCCTAGGACCCGGGATATCACCGACTTCATGATGTATCCGTCTTGTCGCGATGTATCGCGTGATCGATGGTTTCCGCGACCTGCGTAGCGCGCCTGCTGATGCGCGATTCACGCTCTGCTTCACTCGAGCGCTCCTTGGAGAGCGGGGCTACTTGACCTGCACTCGTGCTTGTCGTCCAATCATGAACGACGCTGGTGCGTAGGACCACATCTTGCACGCTCCTGTTGCGCCTGCTGACCAGAATCCACAAGATGCCGACCTGGAAAATCACGCAGAAGGCGGCGCGTATCGACGCCACTTTCCAGCCCGGACGTTGACCCTTTCGATCAAGAACTCGCACCCCCATGAGGTTCTGCCCCAAACTGCGTCCGCTCGTTGTCCACGTCCACGTCCAGTACAACCACATGAGGAAGTACCCACCGAGTACGAAATAGCCCGGCCGTGGCATGCCATAGTCCACGAGCGGGTTGAAGACGAGCAAGAAAAGCCAGATAGCTATCCACGATCCAATAATGATGGCGCCGACCACCACAACATCGATCACCGCCGCAATTGTTCGGGTGAACAAGCCAGC
>DASYOJ010000369.1:0-2207 GCA_036007925.1 Candidatus Nanopelagicales bacterium | reverse complement strand
CGGCAGCAGTGTTGGCGGCGGACCTCCGAGCAAGTTCTCTCCAATAGCCATGGGTCAACTGTCTCAGGTGATCGACGCGGCGTAGATCTCGGCGATCGCGGCATCGAGAGTGGAGGTGAACTCCGCCTCGCTCATCTGCGCAGTCAAGCCTTCGCTCAGCGCACGCGAGAAGCTCGCGATCATGTTGTGGTTAGCGGTGAGAATGTCGCACGCTTCATCGCGCGAGTAACCGCCGGACAACGCGACAACCCGCATCACCTTCGGGTGCTCGATCAATGGGGCGTAGAAATCGTTGTGGCTCGGCAAGGTGAGCTTGAACACGACCTGCTGGCCATCGGGGACCCGATCCAGCCACGCGGCGAGCTTGTCGCGCAAGGATTCTTCGATCGCCGCCTTGGTGGCGCTGTGAATGTCCACCTCGGGCTCGATGATCGGCACCAGGCCGGCCTCAAGAATCTGCAGGCCAACCTCGAACTGCTGATCGACTACTGCGGCGATGCCAGCGTCGTTGTTGTCTTTGATGACCGAACGCATCTTGGTGCCGAACACGCCCTTGTCGCGCGCGCGAGAAAGCAGCGCATCGAGCTCGGGCATCGGCTTCATGACCTGCGCGCCGTTTGCCTCATCGGCGAGGCCTTTGTCGACCTTGACCACCGGAACGATGTTCTTGGTGTTCCACAAGTATTCGGCGGTGCCGACGCCCTCGATGTCGCGATCCATGGTGCCTTCGAAGAGGATCGCCGCGAGCACGCGGTCGCCGTTGAAGGACGAGTTCGTGATGATGCGCGAGCGCATCTGGTGCACGAGGTCGAACATCTGCTCCTCGCCGGAGTATTCGCTTTCCTCGATGCCGTAGAGCTTGAGTGCCTTGGGCGTGCTTCCGCCACTTTGGTCAAGTGCCGCGATGAAGCCGTTGCCCGAGCGGAACTTCTCCGCCATCTCCTGGTTCATGGGGGTCCTTCCCGGATTGCCTGCCAGTGAGCCTCAACCCTACCGAGGAACGTGCAAGCGTTTCCAGGGGAGAACTCTGAGAGGAATCAGTTGCCGTCGGGGAGCTGGCCGAAGCGGTGTCGGCGTATCCACGCGTGCATCGCGATCGCGGCGGCCGCGCCGACATTGATGGACCGGGTCGAGCCGTATTGCGCGATGGACACAACGGCGTCGCAGGCGTCGAGTGCTGCCGGCGCTAGGCCTGTTCCTTCTTGGCCGAAGAACAGCACGCACGCCTCGGGCAGATCGAACTGCTCGAGGGGTTGGGATGTGGGCACGTTGTCGATCCCGATGATGGGGATTGTGTTTTCAGCTGACCACACCTGGAGTTCGTTTACCGATTCGTGGTGGCGAATGTGTTGGTAGCGGTCGGTAACCATCGCACCGCGCCGGTTCCACCGCTTGCGGCCAACGATGTGGATTTCCTGAGCGAGGAACGCATTGGCGGTGCGCACGATGGAGCCGATGTTGAAATCGTGTTCGAGGTTCTCGATTGCGACGTGGAACGGATTGCGTTTCGCATCCAGATCCTCCACTACCGCCTCGAGTTTCCAATAGCGATACTCATCAACAACGTTGCGGCGATCGCCCTCGCGCAACAGTTCAGGATCGAACCGGTCATCCTCGGGCCACGGGCCATCCCACGGTCCGACACCTGGGAGCGCGGTGTCGTCGTCGTTGGTTGTTTCTTCTTTATTCAAGGCCGAGATCATTGAGTGAGTAGGCGGCGCGATAGGCCAGGCCGCGTTCCTCGATGGCCGGGCCGGCTCCGCGGTCCACGATCACGGCCACGCCAGCAATGCTTGCGCCGGCTTCGATGAGCGCATCGACAGCGGTGAGGACCGAACCACCAGTGGTGGAAGTGTCTTCGACGGCAAGAACTTCGCGGCCGGCAACATCGGGGCCCTCGATGCGGCGCTGCAGACCATGGGTTTTCTCGGCTTTGCGCACCACGAACGCGTCAAGGATCTGACCATCGCGCGCAGCCGAATGCAACATCGCGGTAGCAACGGGATCGGCGCCAAGGGTCAGGCCGCCCACAGCCTGATAGTTCCAATCCTGGGTGATCTCACGCATCACCTGACCGACCAGCGGTGCGGCGATCGCATCGAGGGTTACTCGGCGCAGGTCAACGTAGTAGTCGGCTTCGCGGCCACTGGATAACACGACTTTGCCGTGCACCACTGCCTTATCGATGATCTGCAACTTGAGGTCAT
>DASYOJ010000368.1:0-1505 GCA_036007925.1 Candidatus Nanopelagicales bacterium | reverse complement strand
TGACCGTAGGAGAGTCCGATCGGCACGTGCACTCCCTGCACGGGTACTTTCTACGCCCTGGCCGCACGAAGGACACCATCACCTACCTGGTCGATCGCCCCCGCGACGGAGGTTCGTTTTCCACTCGCATCGTCCGGGCGGTGCAACAAGGCGAGACGATCTTCATGATGACGACATCTTTTTCCGTGCTCGACCCCGGACCGGAGCATCAATTTCAGATGCCCGCAGTGGAAAAGCCAGAGCGTGCCCGTGAAGTAGACATCGCCACGCGTGTCCTACCCCACGGTGCGATCGCGTCCGACTACGACTTTCCCGACAGATCCCTCATCGAGTTGCGTACGCTCGCCGATTCCGATGGCTCCCTTGCCATGGATGCGAACGGTCGATATGAGCGGATGGCGTGGGTTCGGATCACCGAGCCGATGCCAAGTGATTCGTTGGTCCAGGCGTGTGCCCTGACGTACCTGTCGGATTTGAGCATGGTGACCACCGCTACGAGCCCGCACCGCGAGGAGCGCGCCCGGTTGCAGGTAGCCTCAATTGACCACGCAATGTGGTTCCACTCCGCGGTGGACACCCACCAGTGGCTGCTGTTCGACCAGGACACCCCGGTCGCCCGAGGCGGCCACGGACTCGCCAGAGGACTGTTCTACAACGAAGCGGGCACGCTGGTGGCCTCGGTCGTGCAAGAGGGTCTGATGCGCACGCAGCGCGATTAAGCCATGGCCTTGTGCAGGTTTTCATCAATCGAGGCCAGGAAATCTTGGGTGGTCTGCCACCCCTGATCTGGTCCGATCAGCAAGGCGAGATCCTTGGTCATCTTGCCTTCTTCCACGGTTTGCACGCAGATCCGTTCGAGCGTGCGCGCGAATTCACTAACCTCCGGGGTCCCGTCGAGTTTGCCGCGGTGCTCCAAGCCTCGCGTCCACGCGAAGATCGAGGCGATCGGGTTGGTCGAGGTGGGTTTGCCCTGCTGATGCTGCCGGAAGTGCCGGGTGACGGTGCCGTGCGCGGCCTCGGCTTCCACTGTCTTGCCGTCTGGGGTCATCAGCACCGAGGTCATCAAGCCGAGAGAGCCAAAGCCCTGAGCGACGGTGTCGGATTGGACGTCGCCGTCGTAGTTCTTGCACGCCCAGACATAGCCGCCTTCCCACTTCAGTGCGGCGGCGACCATGTCGTCTATTAGGCGGTGCTCGTAGGTGATGCCGGCTTTCTCGAAATCTTCTTTGAACTCGGCGTCGAACACCTCGGCGAAGAGGTCTTTGAAGCGGCCGTCGTAGGCCTTGAGAATTGTGTTCTTGGTGGACATGTAGACGGGGTAGTTGCGCGCGAGCCCGTAACGAAAAGACGCACGGGCGAAGTCACGAATGGATGCATCGAGGTTGTACATGCCCATAGCCACGCCACCGGCGGGGAAGTCGAAGACGTTGAACTCCATCGGTTCGGAGCCGTCTGCGGGGGTAAAGGTCATCGTCAAGGTGCCAGCCTGCTCGACCTTGAAGTCG
>DASYOJ010000367.1:0-10041 GCA_036007925.1 Candidatus Nanopelagicales bacterium | reverse complement strand
TCAGGCAGAGGTTCACGAACTGCGCCGCCGGCTTGATGAATTCCGCGCCGAAGCGTCGTCTCGTGCTCTCGTCGTGTGGCAACCGCACCGTCGAAACCGGCGCGCGTAAAAGAAAAGACTTTCCCGAAAGGTAAGAACATGGATATTCAATTCACTACCAAGAGTCAAGAGGCACTCGGTGCCGCTGTGCGCATCGCTGCCGCCAATGGCAACCCCCAGGTGGAGCCGATCCACCTGCTGGATTCCTTGCTGCAAATGGGGCCCGGCATCGCAACGGCGCTACTCGACGCCGTGGGCGCGAACACCGCGCAACTCACGCAGGAAGCTCGACGCAAGCTCGAGGCTCTTCCCTCGGCACAGGGCAGTACCGTCGCTCAACCGAGTTTGAACCAAGCGGCCCTCAAGGTGCTCAACGCAGCCCAAACGCTTGCCAAAGAGCGCGGTGATGAGTACGTAAGTACTGAGCATCTACTGATCGGACTCGCTCAAGACGGTGGTCCGGGTGTGAGCGACCTGCTTGCTGCCGCCGGGGCAACTCCAGCAGCATTACTCGAGGCTCTACAAGAAGTGAGGGGGTCAGCCCGCGTGACCAGTCAAGATCCAGAGAGCACATTTCAGGCGCTGGAGAAGTTCGGTGTTGATCTGACCGCACGTGCGCGTGAAGGCAAGATCGATCCGGTCATCGGCCGTGATGAAGAGATTCGCCGCACCATCCAGGTGTTGTCGCGTCGCACGAAGAACAACCCGGTACTGATCGGTGATCCCGGTGTCGGCAAGACTGCCGTTGTCGAAGGTCTCGCCCGACGAATCGTTGAAGGTGACGTTCCCACTTCCCTCGTCGGCAAGACGCTTATTTCGCTTGACCTCGGTGCGATGGTCGCTGGCGCGAAGTACCGCGGTGAGTTCGAAGAGCGGTTGAAGGCTGTCCTGGATGAGATCAAGGAGTCCGACGGACAGATCATCACCTTCATTGATGAACTCCACACCGTTGTGGGCGCAGGCGCCGGCGGTGATTCCGCGATGGACGCCGGCAACATGCTCAAGCCCATGCTTGCGCGCGGAGAGCTTCGGATGATCGGTGCGACAACGCTCGACGAGTACCGCGAATACATCGAGAAGGATCCGGCACTGGAGCGTCGTTTCCAACAGGTGTATGTCGATCAGCCATCGGTCGAAGACACGATTGCGATCTTGCGCGGCATCAAGGAGAAGTACGAGGCGCACCACAAGGTGGTCATTTCGGACTCGGCGCTGGTTGCATCGGCAACCCTCTCCGACCGTTACATCACGTCTCGTTTCCTCCCGGACAAAGCGATCGACCTCATGGACGAAGCGGCAAGCCGCCTTCGTATGGAAATCGATTCGTCGCCCGTGGAGATCGATGTCCTGCAGCGTCAGGTGGATCGGTTGCGGATGGAGGAACTCGCTGTCTCCAAGGAGACCGACGATGCTTCGAAGGATCGCCTCGAGAAGATCCGCGCGGAGATTGCCGATAAGGAAGAGGAACTGCGCGGTCTGCGTGCTCGCTGGGATGCCGAGAAGCAGGGACTTGATCGAATCGGTGAGATCAAGGTGCTGATCGACGATCTGCGTGCAACCGCGGAGAAGGCTCAGCGCGCGGGTGACTTCGAACAGGCGTCCCGCATCCTCTATGCGGAGATCCCCACTTTCGAAGAAGAACTCGAACGCGTGACCAAGGAGACCAACGAGCGCGAAGCAACGATGGTCAAGGAGGAAGTCACCGCCGACGACATTGCCGAGGTTGTAGCTGCGTGGACAGGTATCCCTGCCGGGCGTCTGCTCGAAGGCGAAACGCAGAAGTTGCTGCGGATGGAGGAGGAATTGGGCCACCGCGTTGTGGGCCAGTCCGAAGCCGTGCGCGAGGTGTCCGATGCGGTCCGCCGTGCACGCGCCGGTATCGCCGATCCCAACCGGCCCACGGGTTCGTTCCTGTTCTTGGGACCCACCGGTGTGGGCAAAACGGAGTTGGCGAAGGCCCTCGCAGAGTTCTTGTTCGACGACGAACGCGCGATGGTTCGCATCGACATGAGCGAGTACTCCGAGAAGCACTCGGTCTCACGTTTGGTCGGTGCTCCTCCGGGATACGTCGGATACGAAGAGGGCGGTCAGCTCACCGAAGCGGTGCGTCGTCGTCCCTACTCGGTGATCCTGCTCGACGAAGTAGAAAAGGCGCACCCGGAAGTCTTCGACATCCTTTTGCAGGTACTCGACGACGGTCGACTCACCGATGGTCAAGGGCGAACGGTCGACTTCCGCAACGCGATCTTGATTCTCACCTCGAACATGGGATCGCAGTACCTGATCGATCTGGATGTGCCCTTCGAGGAGCGCAAGGAGCAGGTGCTGGGCGTGGTCCGTCAGCACTTCCGTCCGGAGTTCTTGAACCGCCTGGACGCGATGGTGATGTTCAACCCGCTCGATCGCGAGGAGTTGAGCCGCATCGCCGGTATCCAGATCGAGCAGTTGCAGCGACGACTAGCTGATCGCCGGATCACCATCGAACTCACCGACGAAGCCAAGCAGTGGCTGGTCAACAAGGGATTCGATCCGATCTACGGTGCGCGTCCGCTTCGCCGCCTGGTGCAGACCGCGGTAGGTGACAAGCTCGCCGTCGCGATCCTCTCCGGTGAGGTGAAGGACGGGGACTCCGTCGTCATCGGCACCAAGCCCGACGGCGAGGACCTCGTCCTCAACCCCTAACCCCTTCCCCCGATGCGGTGTCACTTGTGGCCGGCACGCTTCGGCGTGTCGCGGCCACAAGTGACACCGCATCGGGGGAGGAGAGGCGCGGTGTTAGCGCGCGAGAGCGGCCGACAAGCGCGTCACCGCTTCGGTGAGTACTCCCGGTTTTTTGCAGAAGGCCCAGCGAACGTAGGGCGCACCGATCGCGGGGTCGTCGCACAGTGCCTGGTGGGGGATTGCCACAACTCGAGCCCGTTCCGCGATGTCCTGGCAGAACGCCAGTCCGTCGTCGTATCCAAGAGAACGAACATCCGTGGTGAGGAAGTATGTGCCTTCGCACGGCAAAACGCGAAGTCCGATTTCCGACAGACCACCGGCCAGCAGGTCGCGCTTGGCGGATAGGTCGTGACGGAACTGGGTGAAGTACTGATCGGGTAGCCCTAGACCGTGGGCGATCGCGTATTGGAACGGACCGCCACTCACGAACGTTAAGTGCTGACGCACTACACGCACCGCCTGAATGAGGTGGCGCGGACCGTAGGCCCAGCCGACCTTCCAGCCGGTGAACGAGAAACTCTTTCCACCAGAACCGATAGTGACTGTTCGCTCGAACATGCCGGGCAGCGTCGCGATCGGAACATGGTGGTGATCGTCGAACCACAGATGCTCGTACGCCTCGTCGCTGATCACGAGTAGGTCATTGTCGATGGCGAGCTGCGCGATGGCTTCCAGTTCCGCATGCGTGAACACGATTCCGGTCGGGTTGTGTGGGCTGTTGATGAGAAGGACTTTGGTGCGAGGGGTGATCGCCTCGCGAAGGGAATTGATGTCGGGTCGAAGTGATTCACCGGACAAGGGAACACCTACCCGCACGCCGTCGGCTAAGGAAATACCTGCGGCATAGATGTCGAACCATGGTTCAAACATCACCACCTCATCTCCGCGTTCCACGAACGCGAGCAGCGTCGACTGAATCGCTTCGGACGCGCCGGTGGTGACGAGGACGTCGGTGTCTGGATCCACTCTCAGTCCGTAGAACCGATCCGCATGAGCGCTGATGGCGTGCCGGAGTTCGGGTACACCTGCCGCGGGTGGGTACTGGTTGCCCCGTCCGTCGGCGATGCAGGCGCGCGCCACTTCGGCGATCTCGGCCGGTCCGTCGGAGTCAGGAAAACCCTGACCGAGGTTGATGGACTCGGTGCGTCTCGCCAAGTCGGACATCTCGGCGAAGACGCTCGTGGCGTGCTCACGCATCCGAGCAACCAAGGGCGGTTCCATGACGGCACCGTAACGACCCACACCCGTTTCCCCCGGAATCCGGGGGATTCGCTTCGCTTCCCCCGGATTCCACCCGAATCTGAACGTTTCCCCCGGAGTCCGGGGGAAACGTGTGGGGGGAGGTGCACGACGTAGTTTGGGGGCGTGGACGTGATCGGGTCAGACGTTGCCGGTCCGGATGTTGTCAGGTCGGACGTCATTGGTCCGGATGAATCGGTTGGCGAGTGGCGGCTCGGCGATGATGCCGAGACTGTGCTCGCGGGGATTGCCGAGCGTGCAGCGCAGTCCGATCAACGCGGCATCGCCCGCTCGGAGATCGATGCACTTGCCGGAGCGGGTCTGCTCGGGGAGGCGCTCGAACCGTCGGCTCGTCAGCGGGAGATTGCCGAGCGAATCGCGATGGCCGATGCCTCCGTCTGGTTCTGCTGGGCCCAACACCAAACGCCACTGAAGACTTTGGCTGCCGCGCACAGCGGTGATCACGCACCGGTGGTGGAAGAACTTCAGGATCGCTGGCTGGAAGGTTTGCGCTCAGGTCGCTATCTCGGAGCAGTTGCCTTCGCGCACCTGCGTCGTCCCGGCTTTGCGAATCCCATGGCCGAACGCGTACACGGCGGTTGGTCAATCAACGGCAAGCTCGATTGGGTTACGTCCTGGGATATTGCGGATGTGATGCTCGTAATGGTGCGTGCTTCAGGCGAATACGCAGACAAAATCGTCTGCTTCTATCTTGCGGCAGGTCGCGATCCTGCGTATTTGTCGGGAATGCACGTGCACGAGCCACTGAAACTTCTAGCCATGTCCGGCACGCACACTCGACCGATCACTTTCGATCACGTGATGGTTCCTGACACGAGTGTTGCCGCATTGATCGATTTCGATGAATGGCAGCAGGCCGACGCCATGAAAACGATCGACGTAAATCCAGCTTCATTCGGTATCATCCGTGGTGCCGTTCAGGAGTTGCGCGAGATCGCTGAGAAGCGACAGGACCCGCAACTGTTCGAATTGGTCGAGTCCGTAACCGAGCGGGCGCGTGAATTACGACGACGTTCCTACGCCGCCATCGACTGGAACGGTCCCGCTGATGAACGCGTTTCCTTGCGGGCTCAGGCCCTGCGGATGGCAGTTGATGCCGCTACCGCCGTGGTGACGGCACGAGCGGGCGCCGCGATGTATTCCGGATGCAGCGCGGAGCGCCGAGTGCGGGAAGCGATGTTCCTGCAGGTGCAAGCGCAAACTGCACGAACGCGCGCAGCATCACTGTCCTTGTTGATGTGAACGTGCCGCTTACAACTCAACGACTATCGGGCTGGATACCGGCGAACTACCGGAGGCGTTACCGGAAACTGCTTCAATGCGCAGGGCACCAGCAGTTGGCAATCCGTTGAGTTCGCACGTCGCTGAACGGCCACCGGGCTTAGGTGCGGATGTGCAGGAGTAGACCTGACCACTGGTGGTCTCGGTAGCCGTGACCGCAAACGCGTTAATGCGGGTGCCGTCTTGTGGCGCAACGATTCGCACCTTTGCGGTGGTGGGCGTTTGCTCGACTACTTCAACCTCCGGCGCCAGGATGGGTGGCTGCGATGCGAGTACCCCGGCATTGATCAGGAAGTCGGTCTCGGCGCTGATGCGTGTATACACACCGGGCAGACGCGATGCGCATTGTTGGCCCCAACTGACAACGCCGATGAGTCGCCGCGCGTCGCCAACGCCTGCGGTCAGCGGACCCCCGCTGTCTCCTTGGCATGCGTCGATCACGTCACCAGCCGGGGATGCTCCTGCCGCGCACAGCATCGTCCGCGGATTGGCCTCGCGCTTGGTGAAGCCCTCGAACCGCACGCCATTGACTTCGTATTCCTTGCCCCGTCCGCATGCCGATGGGGGGAACACGCGGAGATTGCCCACCTGCAATTCCGGCAAGAAGCGATTGCCCCGCGCTTTGGTGTTGCCCCAGCCGGCGACTTGCGCGGCTGTTCCCGGTGCGTCGTATGCCGCGACGTCGGCACCCTGCGCCAACTGGACGGTCGGAAAGTCAGGCACCGGCTGAGCGAGATACACAACCGCGATGTCGTTGGCAGCGGTCTTCACGCGGTACTCGGGGTGGATTGCGAAGTCCTCGACTCCGATCACGCGGACTCTCGGGGAGCGAAGGTCCGACCCGAACGCGATGAGGATGTCCCGAGGCCGCAAACGCTCACCGGTCTGCTGATCCACCAGACAGTGCGCTGCGGTCACGAGGGTCGTGGGCGATGTCAAACTCGCTGCGCAGTACTGGGCTTGGTAGGCGCCCGATTGCCGGTAGCGCGGTGCGCTCAGGACAGATGCGACGAAGCCGAACTCGTCTGGATCGGCCTCCTGCCCCCCCACCACCTGAGGCTGTGCGGTGATCCCAGCCGCCGTGGCCGCCGGCATCTCGTGCAGCGCAAGACCAGCCGTCAGCAGCAAGCTGGTGAGGAAGACCCCCGGGGCGCGCCTGGCCATAAGGCCACGGTACGTCCTCACCTCTACCAAGATGGGCCGATGCCCCGAGCATTGATCACCGGCCCCACGTCAGGAATCGGTCAAGGATTCGCCCGAGCCTTGGCTGCCCAGAACCACGATCTCGTGTTAGTGAGCCGTGATGAAGCCCGACTGAACGCGCTCGCCGACCAACTGCGCGCGGACTACGACGTTGCTACCGAGGTGGTCCGCGCGGACCTCACCGATCGATCGGACATCAAGCGAATAGCCGAGTTCGTGCGCGCGGTCGAGATAGACGTGTTGGTTAACAACGCGGGGTTCGGAGTCAAGGGCGGCTTTCTGGACACGAGCTTCGAGCAGGAACA
The DNA here is from genome assembly GCA_036007925.1 of Candidatus Nanopelagicales bacterium. GTDB lineage: Bacteria > Actinomycetota > Actinomycetes > S36-B12 > S36-B12 > S36-B12. The sequence goes on along the minus strand of DASYOJ010000367.1, from coordinate 3,232 downwards.
GCAGATGCTCGATGTGCTCGTCACCGCGGTCATGCAACTCACGCACGCAGCGGTGCCCAGCATGGTGGGCAGAGGTCGCGGATACATCTTCAACGTGAGCAGCGTGGCAAGTTGGATCACCGGTGGCACCTACTCGGCGGCGAAAGCCTGGGCCACTGTTTTCACCGAGAGTTTGGCCGTCGAATTGTCCGGAACGGGTGTGCGGCCAATCGCTGTCTGTCCTGGTTTCACTCACACGGAATTCCATCAACGCGCGGGTATGCAGATGGACTCGGTATCGGAGTGGATGTGGTTGAAAGTAGACGACGTTGTCAGCCAAGCATTACGCGACGCACGTGCCGGACGCGTTATCAGCGTCGCCGGCCCGCAATACAAAGCGTTGTCGTCGTTGCTGCGCATCCTGCCGCGACCGCTCGTGCGTAAGGCAACAGGAGTTCGTCAAACATCCTCGAGGTTCCCGCAATCACGCTGAGACGCAGAGTTAACCGTGCGCTACCTGCGTCACCACACGTGCGACCGACCCGGCGACATCACCTGCAGCAGAAACGATCGGCCAACCACGTAAGGACGTACCGTCTTCTTGCGTGGTGCTCACCACAGTCACCGGAGCTTCGGGCCAGGTGTCCGTCGATGGCGGGGCATCCGGATCAACAAGTACGTAACCGGCGGTGTCGCGGTGCTGTGTTCGTAGCGACAAAGCCACAGCTGGCAGCACCTGGCACGCATCACCGTGTGCCACCACGATCAGCGGGGGATCGACCTGCGCGCTGATGATCGCGGCGCATACGGCTTTTGATTCGAGGGGTGTGGCGATGTCGAGAACCCCCAGTCCGGTCCGCTTGATCGCCATAACCACATCGTCGCGACCCACCCACGATGCATCGGGCAGCACGATCACTCGGGGCGAAGCGTCGTCGTTGGAAATCGGCACCTGCTCACGTTAGGGCTCTAGGGTTGCGACATGTCGCATAGCCCAGCGTGGAACAAGCTCAAGCAGCAGATCATCGACAAGGCCGTGGTCCACGGGAAGGTCATCTTGTCCAGTGGCCGAGAGGCCGACTATTACGTTGATCTTCGCCGCGTGACTCTCGACGCTGTTGCTGCACCGCTCGTTGGTCAGGTCATGCGTGAGACAACAGCGGATTGGGACTATCAGGCTGTGGGTGGCCTCACGTTGGGTGCCGATCCCGTTGCCACCGCGATGATGCATTCGGCGGCGCGCGACGGACTGACTCTCGATGCATTCGTTGTGCGCAAGGCCGAGAAGACGCATGGTCTGCAGCGCCGCATCGAAGGACCGGACGTTGCCGGTCGCAGTGTTCTCGCGGTGGAAGACACCTCCACCACCGGAGGTTCAGTGCTGACTGCCGTGGATGCGCTCATCGAAGCCGGTGCAAGCATCGCCGGGGTTGCAGTGATCGTCGACCGCGGCGCTGGCCCAGCGATCGAAGAACGTGGCTTGCCGTATCGCGCTGCTTATACGCTCGCTGATCTTGGCCTTGAATAACTGGCCCCTGAATAACGAACCTTGATAGACAACGACGACGCCACCGCGGACTACGCGGCCGACGGCTCCGACATCGGCCCAGGAGTAGGCCCGTGGACGGGCCCGCTTCCCGATGATCCGCGCTTGGATCCAGAATTGCTGCGCGACGGCGATCATCGCAATGTGGTCGATGAGTACCGCTACTGGAAGCTCGACGCGATCGTCGCTGACCTTGATGCGAATCGAAATCCGTTTCACGTCGCGATTGAGAACCTTGAACACGACTTCAACATCGGATCGATCGTGCGCACTGCCAATGCGTTCCTCGCAAAGGAAATCCACATCGTGGGCCGCAAGCGCTGGAATCGTCGCGGTGCCATGGTTACCGACCGCTACCAGCACATCCGGCACCACGAATCGGTGGACCAACTCAAGGCTTGGGCGAGCAAAGCTGGAATTCCCATCATCGGCATCGACAACGTCCCAGCGTCCACCCCGCTGGAGCAGTTCGATCTGCCCGAGGCGTGCGTGCTGTTCTTCGGCCAGGAGGGCACGGGCTTGGCTCCCGAAGCCATCGATGCCTGCGACGCTGTTGTCTCCATCGCGCAGTACGGCTCGACAAGGTCGATCAATGTGGGTGCGGCCGCCGCGATAGCCATGCACGCGTGGATACGTCGTCGTCGTTTCGGTCAATCTCCCGGGTAGCCGATCAAAGCAGCGGATCGCCCGTGGAAACGCTTGCACGCCTCTCGATAGGGTTAAGGCTCACTGGCAGTTAATCCGGGAAGGACCCCCATGAACCAGGAGATGGCGGAGAAGTTCCGCTCGGGCAAAGGCTTCATTGCTGCACTCGATCAGAGTGGCGGAAGCACGCCCAAGGCCCTCAAGCTCTACGGCATTGAGGAAAACGAATACTCCGGCGAGGAGCAGATGTTCGACCTCGTCCACCAGATGCGCTCACGCATCATCACCAACTCGGCCTTCAACGGCGATCGCGTGCTCGCGGCGATCTTGTTCGAAGGAACCATGGATCGCGACATCGAAGGTGTCGGCACCGCTGAGTACCTGTGGAAGACCAAGAACATCGTTCCTGTGGTGAAGGTCGACAAGGGCCTGGCCGACGAGGAAAACGGCGCGCAGGTCATGAAGGCGATGCCCGAGCTCGGTGCGCTGCTTGCTCGTGCGCGCGACAAGGGTGTGTTCGGAACCAAGATGCGTTCGGTCATCAAGGACAACAACGACGCCGGCATCGCCGCAGTGGTCGACCAGCAGTTCGAGGTGGGCCTGCAGATCCTCGACGCCGGCCTGGTGCCGATCATCGAGCCCGAGGTGGACATCCACAGCGCCACCAAGGCAGCGATCGAAGAGTCCTTGCGTGACAAGCTCGCTGCCTGGCTCGACCGGGTGCCCGAGGGTCAGCAGGTCGTGTTCAAGCTGTCACTGCCGAGCCACAACAATTTCTACGCTCCACTCATCGAGCACCCGAAGGTGATGCGCGTGGTTGCGTTGTCCGGTGGTTATTCGCGCGATGAAGCGTGCGACATTCTCACCGCTAACCACAACATGATCGCGAGCTTCTCGCGTGCGCTGAGCGAGGGCTTGACCGCGCAGATGAGCGAGGCGGAGTTCACCTCCACTCTCGATGCCGCGATCGCCGAGATCTACGCCGCGTCGATCACCTGAGACAGTTGACCCATGGCTATTGGAGAGAACTTGCTCGGAGGTCCGCCGCCAACACTGCTGCCG
>DASYOJ010000366.1:0-6377 GCA_036007925.1 Candidatus Nanopelagicales bacterium | reverse complement strand
TCGACCACGGCTTCACCGCTCTTGTGGGAATAGCCATCGCGCCGCCGGTCCACAGCGGGAGGTGCCGCCGAACCGGGCAACGACATGCCCATCGCTTCAGCAGCGCTGGCCATCGTGTTGGCCGTGTACATGCCGCCGCAGGCACCCTCGCCCGGGCAGATGGCTCGCTCGATGCGATCGACGTCTTCACGCGACATCAGCCCGCGGGCACAGGCCCCCACTGCCTCGAAGGCATCGATGATGGTGACGTCCTTCTCCGTGCCGTCAGAAAGCTTCACATGTCCGGGCAGAATTGACCCGGCGTAGACGAACACCGAAGCGATATCCAACCGCGCCGAGGCCATCAACATGCCGGGCAGCGACTTATCGCACCCGGCGAACGTGACGATCCCGTCAAGACGCTCTGCCTCGACCACGGCTTCCACCGAATCAGCGATAATTTCACGGCTCACCAGCGAGAAGTGCATCCCCTCGTGGCCCATCGAGATGCCATCGGAGACCGAGATGGTGCCGAACTCCATGGGGAAACCGCCCGCGGCGAAGACACCCTCCTTGGCGGCTGTGGCGAGCCGATCCAAGGACATGTTGCACGGGGTGATTTCGTTCCAGCTCGATGCGATACCTATCTGGGACTTCGTGAAATCCTCGTCATCCATGCCGACCGCGCGCAGCATTCCTCGCGCTGCGGCCCGCTCGAGCCCATCGGTTACATCTCGACTACGTGGCTTGATATCCGGCATACCGGAACTCTAATGCGCGTTCCTTAAGGTCCATACACGACGTTCAGTAGGGGTTCCCCGGCGCGCCATCTGCGCACCTGCTTACCGATGAGTTCGCGCGCTAGTTTCGGGAAGGCATCGGTATCCCCACCGATGTGTGGCGTAATGAGGATTCCTGGTGCCGCCCACAACGGGTGGTCTCTTGGTAGTGGCTCAGGATCAACAACATCAAGAACCGCTTCTATCCGCGGTACGTGCGCCAGCAGATCATCGGTCACGATTACTGGTCCGCGGGCCACATTGACCAGCAAGGCCCCATTTCGCATCATCGACAAGAATCCGTGATCAACAAGCCCGTCAGTCTCGGGAGTGAGGGGAACAGCTAGAACGACGACGTCGGCATCGCCCAAAAGATCGGGCAGTTCCTTGACACCTGCCACCTGTTCGCGACGCGAGCGCCCGACCAGTTGAGTACGACATCCCAGTGGCGCGAGAGCATCGGCGATGCGTCTACCCACGCCGCCCGCTCCGATGATGAGTACCTGGGCATCTTGAAGTGATCGCCCCCGCCGGTGATCCCAGATGCCCTCAGCCATGGCGAGCGCGGCACGATCGATGCCTCGCCACTTGGCAATGATCAAGCCCACCGTCAATTCGGCTGTGCTCTGCTCGTGAACTCCTGCAGCATTGCAGAGCGTCACTCCTTGAGGAAGGTATGTGAGAGCCGCATCAAAGCCAACAGTGGGCAGTTGCACTACGTGTAGTTTCGGGAACTGGGCGATCCACTCCGGGTTCGGGTTGTCGATGTAATCGGGAACAAAGAACCCCACGCTGCCGCGAACCCCTTCGTCGGGAAGTTCACCGGGTGAATACGCGACGCAATCGGTGATATCCGCAGGTGCCAGCAGTTCGGGAACGAGAACAAGGTCACCAGGCACGTTCGCTATCCCTCGACTCCTAGGTGCGCAAGCAGCAAAGTCCGGACCTTCGCAGCATCGGCCTGACCCTTCGTGGCCTTCATCACCGAGCCCACGATTGCCCCGGCTGCCTGCACTTTGCCTCCACGAATTTTCTCGGCAACATCAGGCTGCTCGGCCAACGCTTGCTCGATCGCTGCCAGCAAGGTGGAGTCATCCCCTACGACGACGAGACTCCGCCCAGCAATAACCGCATCGACATCACCCTCGCCCGCCACGACCCCCTCGAAAACCTGACGGGCGAGTTTGTCGGTCAAGGTCCCCTCAGCTATCAACGTCTCCACTCGGGCGATGTGCGCCGGCGTGACGGGCAACTGATCCACGGGAATCCCTTGTTCATGTGCCATCCGGGTGAATTCACCGGTCCACCATTTGCGGGCAGCACTCTGGTCGACACCGTGCTTGATCGTTGCTTCCACCAGATCTAGCGCCTCGGCGTTGACCAGCGTTTGCATCTCCAGTGCGGTGATACCCCACTCCTGGCGAAGCCGAGCCCGGCGCACCGAGGGCACTTCGGGAAGAGTGCCCCGCAGTTCGGCGATCCACTCATTGCTGGGCGCCACAGGAACCAAGTCCGGTTCGGGGAAATAGCGATAATCCTCGGCCTGCTCCTTGGAACGTCCCGGAGTGGTCTCTCCGGTGTCCTCGTGGAAGTGGCGGGTTTCTTGCACAATGCGCCCACCGTCGGACAAAACCTGCGCTTGGCGTTCGATTTCGAAGCGCACCGCCCGCTCCACCGAACGCAGCGAGTTGACGTTCTTGGTTTCGGAACGGGTTCCCCAGGGCTGCCCTGCTGGCGCCAGCGAGACATTGACATCACAGCGCAGTGAACCTTGGTCCATGCGAACATCGGATACCCCAAGAGATCGCATGAGATCTCGAAGTTCGGTGACATACGCACGTGCGACATCCGGCGCGAGGGACCCCGCACCCGCAATGGGCTTGGTCACAATCTCGATCAACGGAATACCCGCGCGGTTGTAATCCACCAACGAGTAGTCCGCGCCGTGAATGCGACCGGTTTCACCACCAGTATGAGTGAGTTTTCCTGTGTCCTCTTCCATGTGGACGCGTTCGATCTCGACTCGGAATTCACGCGGGCCGTCCTCCGTGGCGACCACGACATCCAGGTAACCGTCAAAACACAGTGGTTCGTCGTATTGACTGATCTGGTAGTCCTTGGGCATATCGGGGTAGAAGTAGTTCTTGCGCGCAAAACGACACCAGGACGCAATATCGCAATGCAGCGCCAGGCCCATGCGGATCGTGGATTCCACCGCTGTTGCGTTCACAACCGGCAACGAGCCGGGAAGCCCTAGGCAGACCGGACACACTTGCGTGTTGGGTTCACCACCGAACTCAGTGGCGCAACTGCAGAACATCTTCGATGCAGTGCCTAGTTCGACGTGGGTCTCCAAGCCCAGCACTGGCTCGAAGACACGCACAGCCTCATCGAACTTCATCCGAGCAATCGCTTGCTTCGTGCTCATAGCGCGGGGACCTCCTCAATCAGGGCATGTCCCCAACGGCCGATGAGCGCTGCCTCGAGTGCGCTTCCTACCCGATACAGGCGATCATCGCCTTGCGCTGGCGCCATGATTTGCAGTCCGACGGGCAATCCATCTTCAGCCGAAAGGCCCACCGGCACCGACATCGCGCAGTTCCCCGCCAAGTTGACGGGAATTGTCGCGATGTCATTCAGATACATCGCGAGCGGATCGTCCACTTTCTCTCCGATCGGAAAAGCTGTTGTGGGTGTCGTCGGTGAGACGAGCACGTCGACCTTCTCGAAGGCTGCGGCGAAATCGCGTGCGATCAGCGTGCGGACCTTCTGAGCTTGGCCGTAGTAGGCGTCGTAGTAGCCGCTGGAGAGCGAATAGGTACCGAGCATGATGCGACGCTTCACCTCAGCTCCGAAACCAGCCTCCCTCGTCCGCGACATCACTTCCTCGACCGAGGCTGATGCGTCATCACCCACCCGCAACCCGTAGCGCATTCCATCGAACCGTGCCAAATTGCTCGACGCCTCTGCCGGAAGGATCAGGTAGTAGGCACCTAATGCGTACTCAAAGTTCGGGCAGGAGACCTCGATTACTTCAGCACCAAGATCGGTCAATATCGCCACGGCCTCGTCGAACCGTTGTCGGACGCCAGCTTGGTAACCCTCGCCGCCGAGTTCGCGCACCAATCCAATACGCATTCCACGGACATCAGCAGTGCGTGCCGCGGCGACAACATCAGGTACTGCTGCGTTGATCGAGGTCGAGTCACGAGGATCGTGTCCTGCGATCACTTCGTGCAGCAGCGCTGCATCCATCACGGTCCGCGCACACGGACCTGCTTGATCAAGTGAGGACGCCAAAGCCACGAGTCCGTACCGCGATACTGCGCCATACGTGGGTTTCACTCCCACCGTTCCAGTGACGGCCGCCGGCTGTCGAATAGAACCACCCGTGTCGGTTCCCATGGCCAGGGGCGCTTCGAATGCGGCGAGCGCAGCCGATGAGCCCCCGCCCGAGCCCCCCGGGATCCGCTCGAGATCCCAGGGGTTGCGCGTAGGCCCGTAACCGCTGTGCTCGGTGGAAGAACCCATCGCAAACTCATCCATGTTGGTCTTGCCGAGGATGATGACGCCAGCGGCACGCAACCGCTCGACGACGGTGGAGTCATAGGGGGGACGCCAACCGTCCAAGATGCGCGAGCCGCACGTGGTAGGCACCCCACGCATCGTGAAGACGTCCTTCAACGCGAGGGGGACGCCGGCCAGGGGACCGAGATCCTCCCCCGCTGAGCGACGCCGATCGATGTCACCAGCGCTTTCCAGCGCGGCTTCGCGATCGATGTGCAAGAACGCATGTACGCGATCATCCACCTCATCTATCCGGGCCAAACATGCGTGGGTTACCTCGCTGGCCGAAACCTCACCTTCGCGTATGGCCGATGCCAAAGTTGCGGCATCTTGCCGGACGAGATCGCTATCCATGACCGGCGCCATCTCACTCCTCACCCAAAATCCGCGGCACCCGGAAACGCTCGTCTTCCCAGGCGGGGGCGGCAGCAGCGATCTCGTTGCGGTCTAAGCCCGGTCGAGCGACGTCTTCACGGAAGACGTTGGTGACCGGGATCGGATGCGATGTGGGTGGGATCTCTTCAGCGGTTACTTCCGACACACGCGCCACGGCATCCACAATTGCCGATAGTTGTTCGGCGTAGTGGTCGGTTTCGCCTTCGGAGAGTTCCAATCGGGCAAGCCGGGCTAGGTGCTCGACTTCCTCGCGGGTGATGGCAGCCATGCCCTCATCCTTCCAGCATCCCCTCCAGGCCTTGCGCGAGGAGAGTCTCGAAGGCATCTGCCGGGATAATCGGCACCGACAAAGACGTTGCTTTATCGAGCTTGGACCCCGCGCTTTCACCGGCCACGAGGGCCGAGGTCTTCTTGGACACCGAGCCAGTGACCTTCGCACCACGCGCGGTGGCCATCGCTGCTGCTTCCTCGCGCGTGTAGCCAGGCACCGAACCGGTGATGACGAGTGTCGTGCCAGCGAGGGTCTGTTCAAGATCGGCTTCGAACGCCGATTCTTGCGTTAAGACGACACCACCGCGCTGCCACTTGTCGATGATTTCGCGGTGCCAATCTTCGCCGAACCACTCCACCACGGCTTCAGCGATGACCTGACCCACTCCATCCACCGCAGCGATCTGCTCGGTGCTGGCATCCGCGATCGCCGGAATCGAACCAAACCGTTGCGCCAGCACCTGAGCTGCGGCCGGTCCCACATGTCGAATGGACAATGCCACCAACATCCTCCACAGGGGCTTGGTTTTTGCGGACTCGAGATTGGCCAGCATCGTCTTGGCGTTCTCGGTCAGCTGGCGACCAGTTTCGTCCTTGCCAGGCTCTCGGGTGAAGAAAGGGCATTCAAGAAGGGCTTGCTCATCAATTAAAAAGAGGTCGCCCATATTCGTGACAACTCCGCACTCCAGCAGTGCGACAGCAGCCTTATATCCCAGTCCTTCGATGTCTAAGGCACCACGCGATGCCACGTGGAAGAGCCGTTCACGCAGTTGCGCGGGACAGGCTGCGGTATTGGGGCAACGGATGTCCTTGTCGCCTTCCTTCTCCGGACGCAACGTGGTTCCACACTCCGGGCAGGCGCTTGGCATCACGAAATTTCGCTCTTCTCCCGTCCGAGCCTCGATCACCGGACCGATCACTTCGGGGATGACGTCGCCGGCCTTGCGCAAGAAGACCATGTCGCCGATCAAAACTCCCTTGCGCTGCACCTCGTATTGATTGTGCAAGGTGGCCATGGACACGGTCGAACCAGCAACACGAACCGGCTCCATCACCGCAAAAGGGGTCACTCGGCCCGTGCGGCCGACATTGACAGCGATGTCCACGAGTCGGGTGCGTACAACCTCGGGTGGGTATTTGTACGCGATCGCCCACCGTGGCGCTCGGGAGGTCTCACCGAGCTGCGACTGAGCAACGAAGTCATCTACTTTGACGACCACTCCATCGATTTCGTGCTCCACATCGTGCCGATGCTCGGCGTAGTACTGCACGTACTCGCGAACTCCATCGCGAGTTTGATGTACGGCCATCCGGGAACTGACGGGGATGCCCACCTCAGCCAGAAGGGAGTAGACCTCGCTTTGTGAGCCGATATCAATGCCTTCG
>DASYOJ010000365.1:0-16116 GCA_036007925.1 Candidatus Nanopelagicales bacterium | reverse complement strand
GGTCATCATGTTGATCGTCGCCCCGATTCAAGACTCCCTCTTCGGATTCGTGATCGTTGCGAACACCTTGATCGGCATCATCCAGGAATACCGCGCCGCCCGAACGTTGGAAAAGCTTGCCGTCATCGGTGAAGCCAAACCACGAGTGCGTCGAGATGGCGAAGACATCGAAGTGCCTTCCAGCCAGATTGTTGTCGACGACATCATCATCGTCGCCACGGGAGATCAGCTTGTCGTTGATGGGCAAGTTCTTGAGGCGCACGGCTTGCAAATCGATGAGAGTCTGCTGACAGGTGAGGCGGATCCGGTTGACAAGCACCCCGGCGATGTCGCGATGTCCGGCTCCTTTGTTGTCGCTGGCTCGGGTGTCTATCGCGCAACACGCGTTGGCAGCGACTCCTTCGCTGCTGGGTTGACCGAGCAAGCCAAGAAGTTCGCGCTCACCAACTCCGAGCTACGCGATTCCATTAACCGATTCATCAGGATCGTCAGCTACTTCTTGATACCGGTCGGTGTTTTGCTGCTGACCTCACAGTTGATTCGAGCGGAGTTACCGGTCAACGAAGCCATCCGCGGAACCATCGCCGGAGTAGTGACCATGGTCCCGGAGGGCCTGGTGCTGTTGACCTCGATCGCGATGGCCGTCTCGGTTATTCGCCTCGCGCAGCGCCGGGTACTTGTGCAGGACCTGCCGGCGGTCGAAGTCCTCGCGCGGGTCGACACTGTGTGCGCTGACAAGACCGGAACCCTCACCGAACCAGGCATGCATCTAAACCGCATCACCACCTTGGCGGATATATCCGAAGAGCGGATCGGTCACGTGCTAGGTGCAATGGCAGCGACTGAGACCTCACCCAACCCCACGTTGTTGGCAATCGAAGCTGCCTTTGCTGATCCGGGCTGGTCGGTCAGCGGTTCGGTGCCCTTCTCCAGCGCCCGCAAATGGTCCTCTGCGGCATTCAAGGATCACGGTGCCTGGGTGCTGGGTGCTCCAGAGATGGTGATTCCACACGATCGGGCGGTGTTGGAAATTGCAGCGCCGATCGCGGCCGAGGGAGCGCGTGTCTTGGTGCTGGCCGAGGGTGTAGCCGGCAGCGTGCTGGACGCAGACCGCGGACCCGGTGAGGTGCAAGCGGTGGCGTTGATCGTTATTGATCAGCGCCTTCGTGATGACGCTAGGCAGACCGTCGACTACTTCTTGGAACAGGGCGTGCGGGTGAAGGTCATCTCGGGAGATAACTCCGAGACGGTCGGCGCCATCGCGCAACAGGCCGGTGTTCCTGGTGCAGATGATCCAATCGATGCGCGCCAAGCCCCGAGCGATACCGATGAGCTGGCGGGGGTGATGTCATCGCACTCGGTGTTCGGCCGGGTGACTCCGGCGCAGAAGCAACAGATGGTTGACGCGTTGCACCTTGGTGGATCGACCGTGGCGATGACCGGGGACGGAGTAAACGACGTCCTGGCTCTCAAGAACGCCGATCTGGGTATCGCGATGGGTTCGGGTGCGGGAGCCACCCGCGCGGTGGCTCAACTGGTGTTGCTCGATAGCAAGTGGTCTGTGCTTCCGGCAGTGGTGGCCGAAGGCCGGCGGGTGCTGGGAAACATCGAGAGAGTCTCCGATGTCTTCTTGACCAAGAGCGTCTACTCGACCGTTATTTCCGTCATGACCGGGGTCTTCGCGGTGGCTTTCCCCTTCTTGCCCCGTCATCTGTCTCTCGTGAGCGCACTCACGATCGGTATTCCAGGTTTCTTTCTAGCGTTGATGCCGAATACGGAGCGTTTTCGGCCAGGGTTCTTCAAACGCGTCCTGGTCTTCGCGGTTCCTGCGGGGGTCATTGCCGCGCTGGCCTCGTGGATCAGCTACGCCGTCGCCCTCTTTGTCGATGAACCGGTGATCAAGGCGCAGCAGGCGGCCACTGTCACACTCTTCATGGTGGCTATGGGCGTGTTGGCGATTTCGGCACGTCCACTGAACCTCGTGCGGTGGTCGATCATCTTCTCGATGGTCGGGGCTTTCGTCTTGGTGTTGTACGTGCCGTTCCTGTCGGAGTTCTTTGCCTTGAGTTTGTCGCCGGAGCGCTACAGCCTCGTAGCTATCGGTGTAGGGGCTTTGGGTGCACTAGCGGTGTGGTGGGCAGGACTGATCGCCGATCGTTGGCGCAGGGTCAGCGCATGATCGATATCGGATTGTCTTCATCTTCGGTATTCCCGGAGTCCACCGCGGTGGCATTCGAATTGGCCGCCACCTTGGGCTACAGCGGTGTGGAGGTGATGGTCGGCACGGATGCCATGAGTCAGGATTTATCAACCTTGCAGGGTCTGACAGACCACTACCAAATTCCAGTACTGGCCATCCACGCACCGTGCTTGTTGATCACCCAGCGGGTGTGGGGGACCGAGCCGTGGGGAAAACTCGAGCGGGCCCGAGATGTCGCTCAGGTGCTCGGTGCAAAGACTGTCGTGGTGCATCCCCCCTTTCGCTGGCAGCGCGACTACGCGCGTGCTTTCGAAGAGGGAATCGAACGGATGGCAGAGATCACCGATGTGCGCTTCGCGGTGGAGAACATGTATCCCTGGCGGGCTGGCCCATCGGCTCTCGGCGCTTACTCGCCCGATTGGGACATCCGCAACCAGGATTACTCGCACACCACCGTGGACATCTCGCACACGGCGGTCTCGCACACCGATCCGCGGGAGATGGTGGCCGATCTTGGCGATCGAGTCGCGCACATCCACTTGGCGGACGGAACCGGTTCTGCGCGCGATGAGCACCTAGTGCCCGGGAGGGGGGACCAGCCGGTGGCCGAAGTTCTCCAGCAGATTCGCCGCCAAGGCTTCAGGGGAAGCGTGATCGCGGAGGTTTCCACGCGAGGTGCGGCTTCGCGTGAAGAGCGGATAGCGGATTTGCGCGAGACACTGGACTTCGCACGAACCCACCTGGGGGTCAGTTGAGCGATGAAGAATCCGGTGCCTCGCAGGCACCAAAGCCACCGCAAGCGGCCGTAGAGCAAGCCGCCCGGGCGATATTCGAGCGCCGCGGCTATGCCGCCGCCACGGTGCGTTCGATCGCATCTGCGGCGGGAGTGGCGCCGTCGGTGATGTCTTCCTACTACCGCAACAAGGCGGATCTGTTCGCCGCGGTAATGAACCTGCCCTTCGATCCGGCTTCGGCCATCCCGCGTTTGGTGGCTCCCGGGCTCGAGGGCATGGGAGAGCGGCTCGTCCGGCTCGCCTTGCGTGCGGCCGAGGACGATCAGGTGCGCGCGGACGTGAGTTCCGCGGCGGCCGGCTTCTCGTCGCCACCACAGGAAGTCCGAGCGGTTTGGGAGTTCGTCTCCACCGAGATCATCGATCAGGCGCTGGCCCGCGTGGGGGTGCGCGATGCGCGGATGCGTGGCGCGTTGATCAGTGCCTACCTCGGAGGTTTGCTCGCCACGCGTTACGTGGTGGGGGTCGAACCGCTTGCCTCGGCACCCGAAGACCAGGTGGTGGCAATGGTCGCTCCGACCATCCAGGACTTGATCGATCCCACCAAGCCGCTGCCGGGCGCGGAGGCGAAGAGCTGAGCGGCAGGCCGATCGGGAACGCGGATGCGGTGGCCGACTTGTCGGCTGTGGCAAGGTAACCGGATTCATTCCGCGGTTGGGAGGTCACCATGGGCGAACCGATCCACATTGCAATGGTTGGTGGGGGTGTCATGGGTGGGGCCCTCGTCGAAGGGTTCCTCGAACAGGACATCGATGGGCGCCCGGTGTCTGTGCGGATCGTGGAATCCGATCCCACACGGGCGCAGTCCTGGAGTGAGCGTGAGGGAATCGACGTGGTGGGCCTTGTCGATGCCACACGCGGAGCCGACATCGTCTTCTTGGCAGTCAAACCGCACCAGATCATCGATGTTCTCGACCAGATGCAGGCCTCATTGTCGCCCCACACCGTGGTGGCATCCATCGCTGCCGGCGTTCCGGTTGCCACGTTGCGAGCCCACCTACCCGCAAGCACTGCCGTCATCAGAGTGATGCCCAACACCCCGGTGCGTGTTGGCAAAGGTGTGATGGGACTGGTCGCGAGTCCGGAGTGCTCCGCCAGAGATACTCGCTTGGCTACCCGGCTGCTGGAATCCAGCGGGCTGGTAGTGGAGATCCCCGAGGAACAGTTGGATGCACTGACGGCCACATCCGGAAGTGGTCCAGCCTACGTTTTCTATCTCGCAGAAGCCATGCGTGAAGGTGCCAAGCAGTTGGGTCTGCCTGCGGATGTGGCTGCTGAACTCGTGGCGGAGACCATTACAGGTGCCGCCGAGTTGCTGGCCGCCGAGCCGGGCAATGCACAAGGTTTGCGGGAGTCGGTGACCTCGAAAGGTGGGACCACCGCGGCGGCGATTGCGGTGTTCGACGAGGCCGACATGCGCGGCACGATTGCACGGGCGATGCGGGCGAACGTCGAGCGATCACGTGAGATGGCCGATGACCTCGACTGATCACTCCACCTCCCTTGTCTGGGATGAGGAACTTGCCGAATACGACTTTGGTCCTGGACATCCGCTGGCACCGATTCGTGTACAGCTGGCTATGCGGCTGATCGGTGCCTTCGGGCTCGAGCGTGATCTGTCGATGATCGGACCTATCGAACCGGCAGCCGATGAATTGATCGAGCGCGTGCACAGCCGCGATTACATCGAGGCCGTCAAAACGGCGGGGGGAGATCCGCCGGTTGCCGATCCGATCCGAGGTCTGGGCACGTCCGACGATCCGCTATTCGCCGACATGCATCGGGCGTCGGCACGGGTCTGCGCCGCCACACTGGCGGCGGCCCAGGCGGTTTGGCGGAAGGACAGTGCCCACGGGATCAACCTTGCTGGAGGGTTGCACCACGCCATGCGCGATCGGGCCGCTGGCTTTTGCATCTACAACGATCTAGCCGTTGCCATCGCCTGGTTGCTGGACGCTGGTGCAAAGAAGGTTGCCTATGTCGATCTCGATGTGCATCACGGAGATGGCGTGGAATCCATCTTCTGGGATGACCCGCGGGTGATGACGATTTCCATTCACGAGAGCCCCGAAACGCTCTTTCCGGGAACGGGGCGAGCGTCGGATATCGGTGGTCCGCAAGCCCAGGGGTCGGCGGTCAACATCGCACTGCCCGCAGGAACGGGGGATCAAGGCTGGTTGCGGGCCCTACACGGAGTCGTTCCAGAGCTGTTAGAGGCGTTCGCGCCGGATGTGATCGTGTCTCAAAACGGCGTTGACTCCCATGCTGATGACCCGCTCGCTCACCTCGCACTGAGCGTTGACGGTCAGCGAATGGGATTCGAGTCCGTCCATCGGTGGGCGCACGCCTTTGCCGGTGGTCGGCTGGTGGCGGCCGGAGGCGGTGGCTACGAATGGGTTGATGTCGTGCCACGAGCCTGGACCCATCTGGTGGCCGAGATCAGTGGACGAGCCATCGAACCGCACACCGAGGTGCCCGAGGAGTACCAGGCTTTCGTGCAGCGGGCGATGGGTCGGATCGGGCCCGCGCGGATGACAGACGGGCAAACGCCGTGGCCACGCCCCTTGGTCCAGGGGTGGGATCCGCACGATCCGGTCGACGCAGCGATCTTGTCGACCCGCGAATCGGTCTTCGGTTTCCACGGTCTAGATCCGGATCCGGAGGGTTGGTGAGCCTGCGCAGTCCGGACAGTCCGGGCATTTTTGGGAATCAACTTTCCCAGCAGCCCCGGCCCCCACTAGTGTTCACTGTCAGGCAGCCGGAGTCCCGGCGCAAAGCGAAGGATGGATACGACGATGGCCACTACCTCTGAGAATCCGTTGGGCGACGTTAAGTTCCTCACCGTCGCCGAGGTGGCATCTGTCATGCGCGTGTCCAAGATGACCGTGTACCGGCTTGTGCACAACGGCGATCTCCCCGCAGTTCGCGTGGGCCGGTCGTTTCGAGTCCCGGAGCAGGCCGTTAACGATTACCTCCGCGACTCCTACGTCGAGACCGCATAAGGCCCCGGGTAGGCTTCACGGCTGATCGCCTCGAAAGTCGAGGCGAGGTCGCCGGCGCGGGTCGGATGATGAGGGAGTAGAGGCAGTACA
This sequence comes from Candidatus Nanopelagicales bacterium, assembly GCA_036007925.1. Lineage (GTDB taxonomy): Bacteria > Actinomycetota > Actinomycetes > S36-B12 > S36-B12 > S36-B12. The sequence continues at coordinate 10,033 of DASYOJ010000365.1, read as the reverse complement.
TGGGCTCAGTGGTCAAGAAGCGACGCAAGCGGATGGCCAAGAAGAAGCACCGCAAGTTGCTGCGTCGCACCCGGGTCCAACGCCGCAATAAGAAGTAATCCATGGGCGTCGTCGCCGCGGTTACCGGTGTTTCCCGGTATCTCGGCGGCAAGACGGCGGCCTGGCTTGTCGACCAGCCCGGCGTCGATCGGGTGATCGGTATCGATGTCGTTCCCCCGCCCGAACCACTTCCGTGTGAATTCGTCCGGGTAGATATCCGCGATCAGGGAATCGGCGAATTACTGGACACCTGCGGTGTCGACACCGTGGTGCACATGGGTGTTATCGCTACAGCACGACAAGCCGGTGGACGCTCGGTGATGAAAGACATCAACGTCATCGGCACGATGCAGTTGCTGGCTGCATGCCAGCGGGTGCCGAGCGTTCGGCACCTAGTGATCAAGTCCACCGCCGCCATCTACGGATCCAGTCCGCGGGATCCGGCCTTGATTACAGAAGAAACGGTTCCGCAGCACCCACCTACATCGGGGTGGGCGAAGGACTCCGTGGAGGTTGAACAGTACGTCCGAGGGTTCGCTCGGCGCCGACCGGATGTTCGGGTTTGCACGCTGCGCTTCGCAAACATCATCGGGCCCGGAATGCGCACGGGTATGACCGCCTACGTCACGATGCCCATCGTCCCCACTGTCGCGGGGTTTGACCCACGTCTGCAATTCGTACACGAGGACGACGCCATCGAAGTCACCAGGCGTGTGGTGTTACAACGATCAGCGGGTACGTTCAATATCGCTGGAGGTGGAGTCACCTTGTTATCGCAGGTACTGCGCTCGCTAGCCCGTCCAGCCCTCCCGCTGCCAACCAGCCTGGTGCCGGTTGTTGGACGCACGCTTGCTCGCGGTACCTGGGCAGATCTTTCGCGTGATCACATTCGATACCTGACCTACGGTCGTGTGCTTGACACCAGTGCAGTCGAAAGGGAATTGGGCTTTCGTAGTTCTTACTCTTCTGCTCAGGCTGTTCATGCTTTTGCGCAGGCGGTGCGGCGTGGGGAGTGAAGGCGACATGCGTCCATCGAAAGCAGCTCGGCTGGTGGGGGCAACGGGACCGCGCCCTCCGGTGTCTTCCGCACCAATCTCCTTGACTGCTGAACGCGAGGAGACCTGGGACGTCCTGAAAGCCCGAATCAATGGGGACTACTCGGTTGACGATTTCGGATTCGATGCCCAGTTCACCGATCGGGTGCTGATGCAGGCGTTGCGCCCGGTATACCGGCATTGGTTCCGGGTACAGGTCAGCGGAATCGAATCGATTCCCGCAGATAGCGGCGCGCTGGTCGTAGCGAACCATTCAGGGACGATCGCCTTCGATTCGGTCATGACTCAACTTGCCGTGCTCGATGAACACCCCGCGCATCGCAATCTGCGGATGTTGGGAGCCAACTTGGTTTTCCAAACCCCCTTCCTCGGCGATCTTGCTCGGCGGGCTGGGCACACCTTGGCATGCCATGAGGATGCAGAGCGACTGTTGTCCAGCGGTGAGGTTGTGGGGGTTTGGCCCGAGGGGTTCAAAGGGATCGGGAAGCCGTTCGCTGACCGGTACCGGCTGCAGCGCTTTGGTCGGGGAGGATTCGTATCGGCGGCTATCCGGACTAAAACGCCGATCGTGCCCACCGCCATCGTCGGCGCCGAGGAGATCTACCCGATGATCGCGAACGCCACGGTGTTAGCCCGAGTGCTCGGGTTGCCGTATTTCCCCATCACGCCGACTTTCCCGGCGCTAGGACCGTTGGGCTTGATCCCGCTACCGAGCAAATGGCTCATCCACTTCGGTGATCCGATCCCCACGGATCACTTTGCCGAGGGGGCGGCGGATGACCCGGCAGTGCTCTTCGAGATCACCGATCAAGTTCGCGAGCGCATTCAACGCACCTTGTATGACCTGTTGGCCGAGCGCGGCGGGGCTTTCGGTTAATACCTGGAAACCTATCGACGCTGGAACTTCGACCACGCGTAACCACCGGCCATGCCGACGGCGATTCCCGCCGCTCCCGTGGCAACGGGCGCGACATAGGGCTTGATGCGTGCGCGCCGACGGAAGTCACGGATCCGCCAATCGTTATTGCGGGCGTGGGCGCGTAGTTCGGGGTCCGGATTGACGGCAACGGGATTGCCCACGAGCGAAAGCATGGGGATGTCGTTCACTGAATCGGAGTAGGCGCTGCACGAGGTGAGATCGAGTTCCTCGGCTTCGGCTAACGCGCGAACGGCTTCGGCCTTGGCCAGGCCATGCAGGGGTGGGCCATCCAAACGTCCGGTGTACCTGCCGTTGTGAGTAGTGGACATGGTGCCGAGTGCGCCGGTGAGTCCAAGCCGGCGCGCGATGACTGCGGCAAGTTCACGCGGTGTCGCGGTAACGAGCCACACCTGCTGCCCGGCATCGAGGTGGCCTTGGGCCAACGCCAAGGTTCCCGGAATGAGTTTGTCGACCATCTCCGAATCGAAGATCTCCTCAGCCAACTCCTCGAGTTCGGTAACGGAGCGATCCTGCACGAAGGACAAGGCTGCCTCCGTGGCTGAGGCCATATCTTCCATGTCCTCTGAGCCGCTGAGAATGAACTTCACCTGCTTGCGCGCGAAACCGCTGATCTCTCGGGCCTTGAAGTATTTTCGTTTGGCAAGGCCGACCGCGAGGTGGAACAAACTAGATCCGCGCATGATGGTGTTGTCGACATCGAAGAAGGCCGCCGAAGTGGAGGCGGCATGCTCACTGCTGTGTGCCGCGAGTGCCGAGGCCTGCCCGGCGCGACGGTAGGAGGTGAGAATGTCGGGCGATGTCACGACCGCAGCGTACGCGCGGCTCGAGTGTCGCTGGCTGGAATGATGACGATATGCCACGCGTGCAGGTCATCGGCCGTCCCGGTTGCCACCTGTGTGCCGAGGCGGAGGCCGTCGTGGCGCAGGTGTGCGCTGAGGTGGGGGAGGACTACCGCGTGGTCTCTATCGAGGACGATCCGGCGCTTGCCGATAGGTACGCCGAGTACATCCCGGTAATCGTGGTCGATGGGGCGCAGCACGACTTCTTCCGGGTCGATCCGGACCGACTTAGGGCCGCCTTAAACCGATAATCGGACGACCACGTCCGCTTGACTTTGTGCATTCGTGCAAATCGGCCTACTGTTGCGCAGCCCGATCGGCAGCACGCGCCCGGCGCGCGGAGCCGGTGACGAACCAACAGCAGGTGACCTAGGTGCCCCTTCCCGAACCCCTTCCAAAACCCCTCCCCTCGGCGCATGCCCCGTCGCCCCGGAATTCCGGACGCGGCATACCCGAAGCGACTGTGGCCCGACTGCCCGTTTATCACCGGGTCCTCACAGCTATCGCAGAAGCCGGCACGATCACCGTCTCGAGCGAAGAGTTGGCCTCCGCGTGCGGAGTTACCAGCGCCAAACTCCGTAAGGATTTGTCCTACTTGGGTTCGTACGGGACCCGCGGGGTCGGTTACGACGTCGCCTTCTTGTCCTACCAGATTGCCCGAGAACTTGGACTGACCAGCCCGTGGGGAGTGGTCGTCGTCGGACTTGGCAACCTCGGGCGAGCGCTGGTTTCCTACCGCGGGTTTGCCACCCGGGGCTTCACGGTGGTCGGGCTGATCGATGCCCACCCAGATGTGATCGGCAGCCGTGTCCAGGTAGCGGATCGGGAGATCACCGTGCGTCCACCGGAGGACCTGTCGGACGTGGTGGGAGCCAGCGATGCCCACATCGGCGTCATCACAACCCCGGCCGAAGCCGCGCAGGAGGTAGCCGACCGCTTCGTGTCTGCTGGCGTGCGCAGCATCGTGAATTTCGCCCCGGTGGTCTTGAACGTCCCCGATGGCGTGGAAGTTCGTAAAGTCGACTTGGCCGTGGAGTTGCAAGTCCTTGCTTTTCATGAACAACGACGACGACAACCGGAGGGCTCGGTAGTGACCTCGCTTGATCCGGCCCGACCGACGCCCGCATCACCGCAAGCGGAGGCGATGAACGCATGAGCCCCGCCAAGAAGACATCCAACCCGAAAGCATCGAAGAAGGCGGCAGGAAATCACGTGAAGAAGTCAACCGCCACGAAGGCGCCGGCGAAGAAGACTGCCGCGAAGAAGGCTGCCGCGAAGAAGGCGCCGGCGAAGAAATCGACCGCGAGCAAGGCGGCAACAGGGAAAGCCTCGGCCGCGAAGAAGTCGGCACCGCCAGCGTCGACGAAGAAGGCTGCTGCGTCGGCAGCGAAGCCTTCGCGTTCGGCCAAGAAGGTCGCGGTGAGCCCGGCGATGGATGAGCCAACGGAAGGCACGAGCACGCCCTCAGCGCGTCGACCTGATGTTCCGGAGGTGCCGAGCGTTGCGTTCGTCGCGGCCGGACCTGGCGAGCCGGACTTGATCGCGCATCGTGGTGCTCGGTTGTTGTCCGAAGCCACGATGGTGCTGGCCGATAAGGCAGCGCTACCGATCGCCGAAGCATTTGCCGATGCAGGCATCGTTACAACTGTGGACCCAGAATCGGTAAGCAACGCTAGTGATCGAATCAAGCCAGCGATCGATGCGGCAAAGGCTGGTGGAAGCGTCGTGCGGCTCTTGGCCGAAGATCCGGCACTTGGTTCGGAGTTGCTTGGTGAGGTGGGCGCAGTTCGACGCGCCAAGATGGACATCGAGGTGGTTCCCGCGGCAACCTCCATCACTGCTGTGCCCGCCTATGCAGGCTATGGATTATTCGGTGGAAAGGCACGCGAAGTACGAGTCCTCGATGCTCAGGATTCGGCGATCCGCTGGGAGGAATTGACCTCACCGCGCACAACCGTGGTCTTTCCCACCGGTGCAAACCGCTTGGTGCACATCGCGCGCTCCCTGCTCGATGCCGGTAAGTCGGGCAACACGCCCGTGGCCGTTACGCGCGATGGCACGACTGTGGATCAGCACACGTTCGTCACAACTTTGACGCAGGCTGCCGAATCCTCGGCAACCCGCAAGTCTGGATTCGTCGTCGTTGGTGAAGTTGTCGAGCAGCGCGATCGTCTCGATTGGTTCGAGCGCAAGTCACTCGTGGGTTGGCGTGTCCTCATCCCCCGAACTCAGGACAACACTGCGGCGTTGGTCACGCTGCTGCGTCGCCATGGCGCGGTGCCAAGTGAAGTGCCGACCATCTCGGTGGAACCGCCACGGACTCCTCAGCAAGTCGAGCGAGCAGTGCGCGGCTTGGTAGAAGGCCGATACGAGTGGGTGGGCTTCACGTCGGCCAACGCTGTGCGTGCAGTACGTGAGAAGTTGCAGGAGTACGGTCTTGACGCCCGTTCCTTCTCGGGTTTGAAGGTGGCCGCGTGCGGAGTCGGTACCGTCGAAGCGCTCATTGAGTTCGGTGTGCGCCCGGATCTGGTTCCCGGTGAGGATCAGTCCACAAGTGGCCTGCTCGATGTGTGGCCGCCGTTCGATTCGCTCCTTGATCCCATCAACAAGGTCTTCTTGCCGCGCGCGGACATCGCCACCGACACTTTGGTGGCTGGTTTGACCGAACTGGGTTGGGAGGTCGAAGACATCACCGCGTTTCGTACGGTGCGGGCGGCCCCGCCGCCGGCTCCCGTGCGCGAGGCGATCAAGACCGGTGGATTCGATTCGGTGCTGTTCACCTCGAGCAGCACAGTTCGCAATTTGGTGGGCATCGCCGGGAAGCCGCATCAGTCGACGATCATCGCCTGCATCGGGCCGAACACTGCCAAGACCGCCGAAGAGCACGGCCTGCGAGTGGATGTGCTCGCCGAGGTCAGCACTCCCCACGGGCTCGTCGCCTCGCTCGCCGAGCACGGCGATTCCTTGCGCGAGCAGGCGGTGGCAGAGGGTCTTGAGGATTGGCGGCCCAGTAAGCGGAAGGCAGCTGGTCGCCGGAAGTCCTGATTGCTGTCTCGAGGAAGCAGCCCTGCAGGGACGTACTCAGGCGCATTGCTTAGGCTCCCAGCGTGAGCAAAAACCGAAGCGTCGTCCACCTGCTTCGCCACGGCGAGGTCCACAATCCCGAGGGCATCTTGTACGGGCGCCTGCCGGGATACCGGTTGTCAGAGCTCGGTGAGCAGATGGCCGAGCGAGCAGCTGATGCCCTGGCCGGTCATGACATCGCGGCGGTCATCTCCTCGCCCATGGAACGGGCCCAACAAACAGCCGAGCCGATCGCGCGCACCCATGGCTACGAGATCGACACGGAGCCTTTGGCCATCGAGGCAGACAACATCTTCGAAGGGCAACGTGTCAGCGTTGGAGACGGAGTCTTGCGTCAACCGGCTACGTGGCGGCACCTGTGGAATCCGTTCCGTCCCAGCTGGGGTGAGCCTTACGACGACGTCGCGGCGCGTATGCGCCAGGCTATTGTTAATGCACGCGATAAAGCCGACGGTCGTGAAGCGGTGTTGGTCAGTCATCAGTTACCGATCTGGATCGCGCGCTTAGATGCTGAGGGGCGTCGGCTCTGGCATGACCCACGTTCGCGGCAGTGCAACCTCGCATCCTTAACTTCCCTCACTTTCGATGATGACGATCTTGTTGCGATCACCTACAGCGAACCTGCTCGCGATCTGCTGCCCGGTGCCAGCAAGGTGGCCGGCGCCTGACGATGAGACGCCTCCTGCTGCTCCTTCTTGGGGCCTTCCTACTGTCTGGCTGTGCATCCGGTGAGGCAGCCAACTCAACGGAAGACGGCTCAGGTTTCGTGGGGGGCGATGGTTCGATCGTCATCATTGATCCAGCCGATCGGGTCGAGGCGCCGCAACTTCGCGGGGTCACGTTGGATGATGCTGATTTCGCGCTGTCGGATTACCGAGGCGACATCGTGGTGTTGAACGTGTGGGCTTCGTGGTGTGCGCCGTGTCGCGCAGAGGCTCCCGAACTGCAGGAGGTGTGGCTGGAATCTGAGAATGAGGGGGTGCAGTTCGTTGGATTGAACACCCGGGATTCCGTGACCGCAGCGCGCGGATTCGTTGACACCATGGGTTTAACCTTCCCCAGCGTCGAAGACAGCGATGGTCGGTTGCAATTGTTGTTTGCCGATTCCCTTCCCCCGCAGGCGATCCCCTCGACATTGGTCATCGATCGCGACGGAAAGGTCGCAGCAAGGGCGCTAGGTCGGGTGAGTGCAGGAACGTTGCGGGGATTGATCGAGGAGGTCGATCAGCGTGGGTGATATCGGCACGCTGATCACCAGCGGCTCGATGCTCATCGCGATCCCCATCGCGATAGCCGCCGGGCTGGTGGCTTTTGTCAGCCCGTGCGTTTTGCCTCTTGCTCCCGGCTATGTCTCGTATGTGACGGGGCTGACGGGCGCCGAACTTGCCACGGGGGCCCGCAAGTCTCGGGTACTGCTCGGCAGCGTGTTGTTCGTCCTCGGCTTTAGTGTGGTTTTCGTCTCGTATGGCGCCCTATTCGGTGGTCTGGGCTCGGTGCTGCTGCGCTATGAAGGAATCATCACCCGGGTCATGGGGGTGCTGGTGATCGTCATGGGCCTGGCGTTCATGGGCGTGCTGCCGTGGTTCCAGCGTGAGTATCGAATGATGAAGGCTCCCACCTGGGGCCTTGCCGGTGCGCCACTTCTCGGCTTGTTGTTCGGGCTGGGGTGGACTCCGTGTATCGGACCGACCTTGACCGCGGTGCAATCGCTCGCACTGGCTGAGGCGAGTGCTACCCGAGGCGCCATCTTGTCCTTCGCCTATTGCGTGGGCCTGGGGCTGCCGTTCATCGCTTTCGGATTGTTGATCGACCGCATCGCGCCGGCCACGGCTTTCATCCGCCGCCACTACGCCCTCATCATGCGCATCGGTGGAGGGATGCTGGTGCTCGTGGGCCTTCTGTTGGTGAGCGGATTGTGGCTGCAGTTCACCATCTGGTTGCGGGTCATGATCCCCGGATTCGAGACAGCCCTGTGAGGCGCGCGCGGCCTTTGTGTCGCAAACTGGGAGTGTTATGACCGCGCCGCCGACCGTTCGAACGCAGGCTCCTGTTCCCCCGATAGGGGCAGGGGGCTTTTGGCGCTGGGCGTGGCGGCAATTGACCAGCATGCGCACCGCGCTGATTTTGTTGTTCGCCCTCGCCGTTGCGAGCATCCCCGGATCGATCTTGCCGCAGCGGGGCAATAACCCCCTCCTGGTCGACGAATGGATTGCCGAGCAGCCCACGCTTGGGCCCATCTTGGACTCTTTCGGCTTCTTCGATGTCTACGGCGCCCCCTGGTTTGCCGCCGTCTACCTGTTGTTGTTCATCTCGCTGATCGGCTGCGTGTTGCCTCGGGTGGGCGTGCACTGGAAGGCTCTTCGTAGCGAGCCCCCGAAGGCCCCTGCGCATCTCAACCGCATGTCCGGATACGCCGATCGGGTCGTGGCGGGTGATCCCGGTCAGGTGATCGACAGTGAAGCCGCTCGACTGCGCAGCGCTAAGTGGCGGGTACGCACCGGGCAAAGCGAGGATGCTTTGTGGCTCTCGGCGGAAAAGGGGTATTGGCGTGAGACCGGAAATCTGGTCTTCCATCTCGCGCTCGTGTTGGTCCTCATTGCGGTGGCCGTTGGTGGCCTTTTCGGTTGGCGGGGCAATGTGATCGTGAAGGAGGGCAGCGGTTTTTCCAACACCCTCACGCAGTACGACGCCTGGGGTGGAGGACGGCTCGCTACCGCGAACACGATCCCGCCCTTCGCTTTCACCCTGGATGACTTCGCCGTCGAATTCGAGCGCAACGAGGCCCAGCGCGGATCCCCGCGGTTATTCGAGGCGAGTGTCGATCTGCAGCGCGAACCGGGGGGAGAAGTTCAGCGCGAATCGATCGAAGTCAATTACCCGATCTCGATCGCCGGCGCCAAGGTCTTCCTCGTAGGGCATGGCTACGCCCCCTCGTTCATCGTGCGCGATTCGAGTGGCGCCGTGGTCTACGACGACGCAGTCCCCTTCTTGCCGCAAGACGGCAATTTCACCTCGATCGGAGTCATCAAGGTCCCGGACTCTTCTCCACAGTTGGGGTTCCAAGGAATTTTCTTGCCCACATCCGCCATCGATGACATCCGTGGCCCGCACTCCGTGTTCCCCGATGCCGACGATCCGTCGGTGTTCTTGTCGGCGTGGGAAGGCGACCTCGGTTTGGATTCGGGAGCGCCGCAAAGCATTTACTCACTAGAGACCGATGCGATGGAGCAAATTGGACTGCGTGCACTTATCCCCGGCCAGAGCTGGGAATTTGGCGATGGGCAGATCGAGTTCACCGGCTGGCAACGCTGGGCGTCGTTCCAGATCGCCTTCGATCCAGGCAAGGAGGCGGCGCTGGCCGCGGCGGTGCTGGCGATGGTGGGCCTGACGATTTCGCTGTTCACCCGCCGACGCCGACTGTGGGTCAAGGCGCAGCCTGCGGGAAGCGGAAGTAGTCTCGTGCAGGCAGCAGGCCTAGCCAAGAGCGAAGCAGTCGACGTCTCCGCCGACGTACAGCAAGTGTGGGACGCACGTGAGGCAACCGATCGGGAGGATCGATGAACACCGGCACCGGAGGAATGGCCCTCGCCGAGGCGAGCAACGCTTTCATCTACGCCACCATGCTCACGCTCACCATTGCGATGGTGTTCTTTGCTGCCTCCTTCGCCAGTGGTCGACGTCCGAGCACAGCTAAGGCGGCTGCGCAGGTGAGCGGGTCGAGCGCCGATGGCTCGGTCGCCGTGCTCGATCGGGGCGAGAATGGCCCCACGGTGCAAGCCGGTCGGCGGCTGGCAAACATCGGCATGTCCCTGACCTGGCTTTCCACCGGTTTACTCACTGTCGCGTTGGTGCTGCGCGGGTTATGGGCCGGTCGGGTGCCGTGGGGAAACATGTACGAGTTCTCCATCAGTTCCGCGTGGGGCGTGCTCGTCGTCTTCTTGGTGATGTCACTTCGACGTGACTTGCGTTGGCTTGGCCTCTTCGTTGTCATCCCAGCCTTATTGACCCTCGGACTCTCGGTCACGGTGCTCTACACCGAAGCCGCCCAGTTGGTGCCTGCCTTGAAGTCCTACTGG
>DASYOJ010000364.1:0-8335 GCA_036007925.1 Candidatus Nanopelagicales bacterium | reverse complement strand
TTGCGGTTACTCGTCGGTAACACAAATGCTCCTAGGGTGAGAGGCACTGCGACGGCAATCGCCGTCGCTTCGTATGTCCAAGGAGAACTGCATGAAGCGCACTATGGCTCTCAAGGCCGTCGCTGTGCTCGGCGCTGCTTCCCTCGCTCTGGCTGCCTGTGGCGGCGGAGACGACGATGCAACGTCGGCAGAGACGACCGCTGAAGAGACTGCTGCTGAAGAAACCGCTGAGGAAGCTACCGAGGAGACCGCTGAGGAAACCACGGACGAGAATACAACATGCGAGAACGACACCCTGGTCGTGGGCAGCTTGCTCCCGGCAACCGGTGACCTCGCGTTCCTCGGGCCGCCGGAATTCGCTGGCATCGAGAAGGCGATCCTCGAGATCGACGCCGGTGGTGGCGTGCTCGGAAACCCCGTCACGTACATCGAAGGTGACTCTGGCGACACCACAACCGACATCGCGAGCCAGACCGTTGACTCGCACCTCGCCCAGGGCGTCCAGGCGATCATCGGCGCAGCCTCGTCCGGTGTGTCCTTGACCGTCATCGACAAGATCACCGGTAACGGTGTGGTGCAGATGTCGCCGGCCAACACAGCCCCGGCGCTGACCACCTACCCGGACGATGGCCTGTACTTCCGCGTCTCGCCGTCTGACGTCCTTCAGGGCGCAGTCATTGCGGCTGACGCTGTGGAGAACGGCATCGAGTCGATGGCCGTTGTCGCCCGTCAGGATCCCTATGGTGAGGGCCTGAAGGACGCCGTGGCTAAGGACTTCGCTGCTGCTGGTGGCACCATCACCGCTGAACTGCTTTACGACCCTGCCGCTCCGTCCTTTGAGGCTGAGGTTGCCGAGGTCGTGGCCAGCGAGCCCCAGGCGGTGACCGTGATCGGCTTCGAGGAGTCGGTGAAGTTGATGCAGGAAATGATCCGTCAGGGCGCAGGCCCCGATGCGATTCAGATCTACCTGGTGGATGGCAACCTGTCGACCACCGCGTTCGAGGACTTCCCGGAGGGCACCATGGTTGGTGTTCGCGGCACAGTTCCCTCGGGTGAGGCCGATCTGACCGACTTCAACGAGTCGCTGCTCGAGGTTGACCCTGACCTCACGGACTTCCTGTACGCAGGTCAGTCTTACGACTCGATGATGCTGATCGCTCTGGCTGCCCAGGCAGCTGGATGTGCAGACGCTGCATCGATTGCCGAGTTCCTACCCGTAGTTGCCGGTGCGCCAGGCGAACAGTGCTCCACGTGGGATGACTGCGTTGCTCTGCTCGACGCTGGTACCGATATCGACTTCCAGGGCGTTACCGGCCCGGTCGATTTCAATGAGTACGGCGATCTGGCACAAGGCACCATCTCCATCAACGAGTACGTCTCGAACACTGAGTTCGACGAGCTCGCAAAGGTGACCGCAGAGGTGCCGCTGCCGTAAGGCAACGCCCTTCGCTCAACCTTCGGGGCCCTGCTTCCTTCGGGAAGCAGGGCCCCACCTCTTTCCCCCACGCCGAACGGGCACTCCCCGAACACCGAACGGGCACTCCCCGAACACCGAACGGGCAGTTACCCTGTTTTCCACAGGCTCTTCAAGCACCTTCCGAAATCTGCATTAATGCCCTTGGCTTGAATCTGTGACCGAACTCGTCCACGCATCGGTATCGGATGTCCGCCGGGAAGCTGCGGTGCGCGCAGGTATGGATCTGCACGATCCCAAAAGAGTCCTCGTCGGCATGAGCGCAGCCGAGGTGTGGGGTTTGCCTATTCCGCCCTCTGTGGGCCTCATGGGTCATGAGGTGGCAGTAGCGGAGATCAATCACGCCGGCCGTCGTTCCCGAAAGCACGCAGTGAGCGGGCACCGACTACTGATCCCTCCCGACCACGTCACCACCGTGGACGGGGTGCACGTCACATCTGTTGAGAGAACGTGGGTGGACTGTGCCGCTCTCGTAACGGAGGAGCACCTGTTGGCCATGGGGGATCATGCTCTGCAGATCCAGCTCCTAGACGGCAACCGATTAGAAGCGGTCATGTGTTGGGCAGCAGGTCGCAGGGGTATTCGCCGAGCCAGACGTGTTGCAACGCTCTTGCGACCGGGAGTTGAATCTCCACAGGAGTCACGTCTTCGTTGGTTGTTGTTGAACCACGGTTTGCCAGAACCCGAAATCAATCCTTGGATCGTGATTCAGGGACACCGATACGCGCGACTTGACCTGGCGTATACGCCCCTGAGGATTGGCATTGAGTACGACGGTGATTGGCATGCCACGACCCAGCAACATGACCAGCAACGACGGATGGTCCTGTCTCGACATGGGTGGGCCATTGTCGTGGCGCACAAGGAGGACTTTGACAATCCGGACACGTTGCTAAAAAAGGTCCAGGAGCTGATGCATGAGCGCCAGATTTCACGAAGACGCCGATGGTGATTAGCAACGTCGCCGCGCTGGGAGTGCCCGTTCGCCGCGCTGGGAGTGCCCGTTCGCCGTAGGGGAAGGGTCAGGCCTTGGCGAGGGTGCCGAGGTACAGCTCGATGACCTTGGGGTCGTTGGCGAGGTCTTTGCCGGTTCCGGTGTAGGCGTTCTTGCCTTGGTCGAGGACGTATCCGCGGTCCACGATCTGCAAGCAGCGACGCGCGTTTTGCTCGACGATGATGACGGTCACGCCAGTCTTGTTGATTTCGCGTACGCGGACGAACACCTCATCCTGCAAGGCGGGGGACAGGCCAGCACTGGGCTCGTCCAGCAGTAGAACGCTCGGTTCCATCATGAGGGCCCGGCCCATCGCGACCATCTGCCGCTCACCACCAGACAGTGATCCGGCGCGCTGCTTGCGCCGCTGGCCGAGGGTGGGAAACAGGTCGACGACCTTGTCAAAACGCTCGGTAAAGGATTTCGGATCCTGGTACGCGCCCATCTCCAGGTTCTCCTCGATGGTCAAGGAGGGAAAGACGTTGTTGGTCTGCGGGACAAAGCCGACACCGCGGCGCACGAGCTGATCGGCACGCAAGTTGGTGATGTCCTCATCGCGCAGCAAAACGGCACCGGTATTGACGTGGACGAGGCCGAAGATGGCCTTCAACAACGTGGACTTGCCCGCACCATTGGGACCGATGATTCCCACGAGTTCGCCATCCTTGGCGTACAGGTCCGAACCGTTCAAGATGTTGACGCCGGGGAAGTAGCCGGCATATAGGCCGTCTGCTCGGACAAGAGCCCCGAGTGCCTCGGACTTGTGTACTTGCTCCGGGTCCGCGCGATGCCCCTGGGCGAGTTGTTCGGCATTGACATCGAGTTCGCTTTCAAACTCGTGCGCATCGTCGGGATCGTTGGGGCCGGGAAGGTCAGCGGGTTCGGTGTAGTTCATCGCGCGTCTCCGTCGGAGGACTCGGTCAAGGATTCGCCCGTTTCGGTGAGTTGGGCGTCGTGGTGAGCCCCGAGATAGGCGTCGATCACAGCCGGATCCTTCATGACCGCATCGGGTGGACCCTCCGCGATCACCGATCCTTGGGCCATCACGATGACCCAATCGCTGATGTCGTGAACCATGTCCATGTCGTGCTCGACGAACAGCACCGTGGTGCCTTCTTCACGCATGGTCTTGATGTGCCCGAGCAGGCTTTGCTTCAGCGCTGGGTTTACGCCGGCCATGGGCTCATCGAGCATGATCAACTCAGGTTCGGCCATCAAAGCACGCGCCATTTCCAATAGCTTGCGTTGACCACCAGAAAGGGAGCCGGCGAAATCATCTACCTTCTCGTGCAGGTTGAAGCGCTCTAGCAAGGTTACGGCGCGGGCCGCGATCGACTTCTCTTGGCCGTTCCACAAGAAGGGGAGTACGGCAGCGTAGAAGCGTTCACCGATCTGCCCCTTGGCCCCGAGCCGCATGTTGTCCATGACGGTCATGCGGCTCAGTGCCTTTGTCAGCTGAAAGGTCCGTACCATTCCGATGCGGGCGAGCCGGTAGGGAGCCATGCCCGCGACCTGGCGACCGTTAAAGGACCACTTGCCTTCATCAGCATCGTCGAATCCGGTGATCAAGTTGAAGAACGTCGTTTTGCCGGCCCCGTTCGGACCGATCAAAGCCGTGATAGCCCCGCGCTGGATTTCCACGTGTTCGACATCCACTGCCGTGAGGCCACCGAAACTCCGGCGTACGTGATCGGCAACGACGATCGGGTCTGGCTTGGGGACCCCCGGTCGGGGATCAATTCCGGCCAACGCCGCGCGGGTGGCCTCCCCGGGGGATCCGGTGACAGTGTCGTTACTTGGCATCGAGAGCCAACTCCCTTCTGTCACCGAATATGCCCTGCGGGCGGAAGACCATCAAGGCGATCAGCCCCGAACCCATGAGCACGAATCGGATGTTGCCGACGTCGGTCGGTTGCAGGAAGTCGATCCAGCCAGCCTGAATGGCCTGGCCGAGGAATTCCCCGGTTCCAGCCAGCACGATCCAGAACAAGATCGCGCCAACCACCGGCCCCATGACGCGCGCCGCACCACCAAGAAGCAAAATCGTGTAGGCGAAGAAGGTGAATTCCGGACGGAAGGTGTCCGGCTGCACAGATTGCTTGGCCACGGCCCACACGATGCCGCCGAAGGCTCCGATGATGCCGCCGAGGATCAGGGCCTGGAGTTTGTAGGCGAAGACGTTCTTGCCGAGCGAGACGACCGCGTTTTCGTCCTCGCGAATACCCCTGACGATGCGACCCCAGGGGCTGCGCACCAGCAGCCACACCAAGACGGTGAACAAGGCGACGAGTATCCAGCCGACGATCACCACCCACAGGTCTTGTCGGGTCCAACTGAGCACCGGCAGGCTCTGGAAGTCCTGGGGCAGGGGGTTGGTGTCGTGGAAGTCCTGTCCGATTTTGCCGTTCAAGCCCTGGGCGCCGCCGAAGATGTCCTTGAAGGCGATTGAGCGGACCGTGAGGCGCACCAGTTCGCTGAAGGCGATGGTCACGATCGCCAGATAGTCCGCCCGCAGCCGCAAGGTGGGGATACCCAGCAATAGCGCGATGATGGTGGCAACCACGATGCCGACCACGATGGCCAGCCACAGGCTCAGATCGAAGGTCAAGACGATGACACCGACGGCGTAGGAGCCAGCCGCCACGAAGGCCACCTGTCCGAAGTTGAGCAACCCGGTATAGCCAAACTGCACGTTCAGGCCGATCGCTGCTAGGCAGTAGATGATGGCCTGGATGCCGATCGCCTGGGTGAGGGTCTGTGTGAGGACGAAACTCCAATCCATATCAACCCACCCTCTCTCGTCTGCCGAGGATTCCTTGTGGCCGGATCAGCAAGATGATGATCATCACGAAAAGCGCACCGACGGTTTTCATCTCCGTTGGTAGTACCAACGTGGTCATCTGGATGAAAACGCCAACGACGAGAGCCCCGACGATCGCCCCATAAACGGTGCCCAAGCCGCCGAGAATGACTGAAGCGAAAATGATCAGCAGGACCCGCTGGCCCATATTCCAGATGTTGTCTTGGGTCAGGCCAAGATAAACGCCGGCGAAGGCGGCCAAGCCGGCTGCCACGATCCACACAACGGCGATCACCCGCTCGACGTCGATACCGGTAGCCGAAGCGAGCGCAGGGTTATCCGATACCGCTCTGGTGGCCTTGCCAATGCGCGAACGCTGAACCCAGATGATGGTGGCGGTCAACGCGATCACGGCCAATCCGGCCAAGATGAGAGCCTTCGGGGTGGTGCTTACCGGTCCGATGCTGATCCCCGGTTGACCGGCGAACTGCTTGTAGTTCTGGGGACCGTTGCCGAAGAACAGCGCCACCCCGTAGCGAATGACGATGGCCAGACCGATCGAGATGATCATCATGGCCACGAGTCCGGTCTTGCGTCGACGCAGCGGGCGCCACAGGACCTTGTTTTGACCCCAGCCGAACAAGACCGCCGCTATGACGATGGCGAGGGGACCGGCGATAAAGATGTGCAACCCAGCCTGGTTGAGCAAAAGGGCCGTGAAGGCTCCCAGGGTGAGGAGGTCGCCGTGGGAGAAGTTGGTCAGGCCGGTGGTGCCGAAAACCATGTTCAACCCGAGAGCGCCGAGGGCGATCATGACCCCGAACAAGATTCCGTCGAAGAGCAACTGCAAGAACTGATCTCCGGTGACATCGATGAAGCCGCCACCGCCGGACCCACCGCCTTCGCCCTCGACGAGCTTGGTCAAGATGCGCTTCTCGCCGCCCAAAACCAGCAGGGAACGGCTGGCGTCTTCTGCCTTGACCAAGGCGATGCCATCCGGCAGCGTGGCGGTGTCGATTTCGATTTGGTAGGTGCCACCGCCGGGAAGCGGGATAGCGAAGTCGCCTGCTGCGTCGGTGGTGGCTGTCACGGAGAATCCGTCGTCGTTGCTCGCCGAAACCGCTACGCCCTCGACGGGAGTGCCATCTGGAGCAGTCAGGTTGCCAACCAAGGTGGTGTCGGCTGCATAAGCCGCGGATGCGCCCAGCGCGGACATCCCAAGGAAACTGGCTGCGGCAATGAGGAGCGCCACGAGGGCAGAGCGCACGCGTAGTGGCACGAGCCGAGCCTCCCTTGGACGAACGAGCCGGCGGTCACGTTCTGGCATTCCCGAGTGCCCAAGACCCTAGTCGCATGGGGCGCCGATGAGGTAGTCGTTCGGCGCTTCAGTTGAATTGTTACCGGTTCGTAGCAGGCCGAACCAAGCACGTGAGGCGCGCGGTGCACACCGGGCGCCCGGCCTCATCGGTGATACGGATCTGGCTGCAGACGATAGTTCGCCCGGCGCTCAGAGTTGTCGCCTCGCCGGTCACGGTGCCCTCGGTGAGCCCCCGATGGTGGGTGCAGTTGAGGTCCAGTCCGACGACGACGTTCTCGGGCCCAGCGTTCACGGCGGCGTGCACCGAGCCGAGGGACTCGGCCAGGACCGCGCTGGCGCCTCCGTGCAAGAGCCCGTATGGCTGGGTGTTGCCGGCAACCGGCATCGTCCCCACGACCCGATCCGCGCTGGCTTCGAGCAGTTCGATACCCATCTTCTCGGCGAGGGCTCCCATGCCGAAGGCGGCTAGTTCCTCAGAGATTGCGTCAGGTGCCATTCGGTGAGCGTAGAGGCTGGACTTCGCCCGGGTGCCTAGGATCAGGTAATGGCCGATCGCGGGAAGTTGCTCCTGCTGGACGGGCACTCCCTGGCCTATCGCGCGTTCTACGCACTCCCGGTTGAGAACTTCTCGACCACCACCGGACAACCGACAAACGCGGTCTACGGATTCACATCAATGCTGGTCAACCTGCTACGCGATGAGCAACCCACCCATGTGGCCGTGGCTTTCGATGTGTCGCGTAAGAGTTTTCGAACCGAGCGCTTCACCGATTACAAAGCCACACGGTCTGCCTCACCCCCTGAATTTTCCGGTCAGGTGGAATTGATCAAGCAGGTCGTGCAAGCCCTGAACATCAGGACTTTGGAGATGGAGGGTTTTGAGGCCGACGATCTGATCGCGACGCTGACAACGGGCGCAAGTGCCGGTGGCCTCGATGTGAGAATCGTCAGCGGGGACAGGGACACGTTCCAATTGGTGGATGACCATGTCACGGTGTTGTACCCGCGCAAAGGTGTCTCGGACCTCGCGCGTATGACGCCCGAGGCGGTGGAGGAAAAGTACGGACTGACGCCGGTGCAGTACCCGGATTTCGCCGCCTTACGCGGTGATCCGAGTGACAACCTTCCGGGCATCCCCGGGGTGGGGGAGAAGACAGCCGTGAAGTGGCTGACGGCTTACGGGGATCTCACCGGCGTGGTTGACCATGTCGATGACATCGGTGGCAAGGTCGGACAAGCGTTGCGCGAAGCGGTTCCGCAGGTGCTGCTCAACCGAGAGTTGACCGAGCTGGTGCGTGATGTGCCGTTGCCCGTCTCGGTCGAAGAAGTCGTTTGGGGCAGGTGGTCGCGCGCTGACGTCGATGACGTGTTCCAGGCATTGCAATTCGCCGCGCTTCGCCCCCGCGTGGAAGCGCTGCCGGGAGGCGAAGGGGAGGCGCCCAGCGGTGAGGTGCCTCGTGCGTCGGCGCCGGCACGCGAAGTACACATCCTCGGACCCGGGAAGTTAGCCGAAGAACTTTCGCAGATCGCTGACGGTGCCATCGCGTGCGCTGGATCGTGGTCTGCCGGGGCAGGGACGTTGACATCGCTCGCCGTTTGTACCGAAGAGCGCTGCATCGCCAGTGCGCTCGACAACGACGACGACCTCGTCGCAGCGCTCGCATGGTTGGCTGACCCAGGCGTTGCCAAGGACATCCACGATGTCAAGGGGCCTGACCTGGCAGTCCTCTCCGCACTAGGGGAACCCAC
>DASYOJ010000363.1:0-3985 GCA_036007925.1 Candidatus Nanopelagicales bacterium | reverse complement strand
CTTAATTGCCGCGCTCGCGTTCGCGGTTCTGTTGATCTTCTACCAACCGCTCGTTGGCGTCCTTGTTATCGCCTTCTCGCTCATCAGCGTCGCATCGCTGCGGATCCTGACGCGCAAGCGGATGGTGATCCAGCAGCAAGTGATGCAACGGCAGAACGATCTGGCCGGCAAGTCGCTAGGTGCTTTCGTCGATGTCGAGACCATCAAGGCATCTGGGCGTGAACAGGAAACCTTCGCGGGTTTGGCGAGCGATTACGGGAAGTTCAGCGCGGCCCGGGACCGCTTGAGTTCCTCCTCGGCTCTCTTGGTGGCCGTTCCGGTACTCGTCGCTGCGCTGTCGACGGCTTCCGTATTGATTGTTGGTGGGTATTTCGTTCTCTCCGGCGCGCTCACTATCGGTGCACTGTTCGCGATGCTGGCATTGGCCGCGAACATCAACGCGCCACTGACCGCCTTCATGGCGGCTGGTGATCGGATCAGCGTGATCGGGACCAACCTGCAAGCACTGGACGATGTCCTCGAGGAGCCGGTGGATGAACTCTTCGGTGAGCAGTCCGACGTCGCTGATCCCGATGACGTTGCTGGTGATCTGGAACTTCGGTCGATCACCTTCGGTTACTCACGTCAGGAGCCACCGCTTCTGGATGACTTCTCGTTGAAACTGGGCCCGGGGCAACGCGTGGCACTGGTCGGTGGCTCGGGAAGCGGCAAGAGCACTATTGCGAATATCGCCACGGGTTTACTGCACCCGTGGAGCGGGGACGTGCTACTCGATGAACGCCCATTGCTGAGTTACCGCTCAGGTATCCGCGAGCAGGCGATCGCGAAAGTGGATCAAACGGTTGTGCTCTTTGCCGGGACGATCCGCCAAAACGTCACTTTGTTTGATGACTCCATTCCTGATGACTTGATTATTCGTGCGCTGGAAGACGCCCAGATTTTGGACGATGTTCTCGCCCGAGATGGAGGCCTCGATGCAGCCGTGGAAGAAAACGGTCGCAACTTCAGTGGTGGTCAACGGCAACGGCTGGAGATCGCTCGAGCGCTGGTGCGTGAACCACGAGTTGTGATCTTGGATGAAGCCACCTCGGCGTTGGATGAGATAACCGAGGCACGCGTCGATGCTGCGCTGCGGCGCCGTGGTGTCACGTGCTTGATCGTCGCGCACCGACTCAGCACGGTTCGCGATGCCGATCGCATCGTTGTGCTCGGCCCCGGTGGTGAGCTCCTCGAAGCCGGAACCCATGAGGAGTTGATCTTGCTCGGTGGTAGCTACGAGGCGCTGATCGGTGACGGGGAGGGTGATAGCGATGGCGATTGACGCTTCTTCGCGCTCCATCGAAATCGACCGGGTGATCACCGTGGATACCGGCATCATCGATGTCTTCGCACGTCGCGAGGATGGCTGGTTGATGCCGTTGCTGTCGGTGACGGTCGGTTCAGCCGTTTATCCGCTTCCCGATGTGAATGTCGTCGCGATCCCCCGAATAGATGCCGAATGGAGCGCTCGGCAAGAGGATCCCGGCACCCCTGGCATGGCGGATTTTCCGGAGTACTTGATGCGGATCGACCACGCACTCGGTGGTCACAGTGTCGACGGAAACGGCCTCGAGCCGGGCGAACTCGCTGCTCGTCTTCGCTGGACACTGGAGAGTTCCCGAAGTAATAGGCGGATTGAGCGGGAAGCGACCGTGCAGGATCGTCAAGCGCTCCTGGATCAGGCGCACACACGAATGCTGCACGCCGGAACCGAGTTGGCTCTCTCCGAGGTTGAGATTGACGACGACGAACTCACCGCTTCCTTAAGGATCATCGGTACCCGGCTTGGTTTCGGGGTGCGCCGTCCATCGACCAGCGAAATCCAACAAGCGCCCGATGCCCTCGCGGCGATCGCACGCACGAGTGGTTTCGCGTATCGGTGGATCCGGATCGATGCGAGCACCCAGCTAGCGAATCACGTCTTTCTTGGTTTCCGCAGGAGCGAAGGCAGTGCTTCGGAAAGTGACGTCGAGCCGGTGGTCGTCTGGGCGGACAAGAAGGGACTGCGGATCCAGCGTCCCGGACGAGAGCGCAGCGAACCGATCGAGTCCCTCGCCGATTCCGACTTACTGGCTGCGGGGGTAGATCTGTTCGGTTTGATGAAGCCCGAACCTGCTCCGCGAGCACGGACCTTGTTGCGCTGGGCCTTCCACGGCCAGTCCCGTCGGGTGGCTCTGGTCGCGGCGATGGGGTTGTTGGTGACACTCACCGGTCTGGTTACCCCGCTGATGACATCGGCCATCGTGAGCACCATCGTTCCCCTGGCTGATGTCCCGCTTCTCGTCCAAGCGGGCGGGGCGCTGGTACTGGCGGCAGCTTTGGGTGGACTCTTCGCGATCGTCCAGGTCCGCGGCATCGCGGATATGGCGGGACGTGTCTCACGCCGGCTCGCCCCGGCCATCTGGTTTCGCACCCTCACACTCCCGGTGCCGGTCTTACGACGTTTCACTTCCGGCGACCTGGCTCGCCGGGTGTCGACGGTCGATGCTTTCGTTTCGTTGATATCAGCAGCGGTCGTCGTCGCTTTGCTATCTGCTGTCTTCTCGGTGATCTACCTCGGGCAGATGGCGATCATCTCGCCGACGCTGACTCTTCCGGCCGCTGTGCTGCTCGTGGTGTCGGGTGTGGTGTTGGTATGGGCGCTGCGCCGGCTGGCTGGACTGACCCGCGAGAGCGTGGAGCGTCGACGAGAGTCGACCGCCTTGCTCGCCCAGATGCTCCGCGGTGTCGCGAAACTACGGGTCAGCGGAGCCGAGCCGATCATGCAGGCGCGTTATCTCGACATTCTGCGCCGCATCACCGTCAGTGACGCCAAGCAAACCCTGGTGATGGGTCGGGTGGCTGCTTGGTTCGCGTTCTTATCTGGTGCATCAACTGCAGTCTTCATCGCAGTTGCCGGGATCGAGTGGGAATCCAGCGGTGAGCCCATCCCAGCGGCGGCGTTCATCGCGTTCACCGCGTCCTTCTCCCTTGCAATTGCTGCTGTGAGCGGCCTGTCGGCCCTGTTGCAGCCGCTGTCCTTCAGCACCGTGGCCTTTGAGCAGATCCGCCCGATTCTTGAGGCGGAACCTGAGACCAGCGCCCACCTGCAAGACCCGGGTCGACTCAGCGGTCGGATCGAATTCCGAGATATCCATTTTCGATACACCGCGGGTGCGCCCTTAGTGCTGCGCGGGACGGACTTGTCGATCGAACCCGGCCAGATGGTCGCGATCGTCGGTACGTCGGGTGCTGGCAAGTCCACGCTTACCCGGCTACTGCTCGGATTCGATGGTCCCGAACGTGGGCAGATCTTGCTCGATGGCCGCGACCTTGCCAACCTCGACCCCACCTTGGTTCGGCGGCAGATCGGCACCGTGCTGCAGGGTGGATCGATCTCACCGGGCACTGTCATGGACAACATCGTCGGCAGCACGAGCCGCGACGAAGAGCGAGCCTGGCGAGCGGCGGAACGAGCAGCCGTGAAAGCGGATATCGAAGCCATGCCGATGGGTATGCGCACCCTCGTGGAGCCGGGGAATATCTCCGGCGGCCAAGCCCAACGCATCATGCTCGCTCGAGCCTTGGCTTGGGATCCAGCCATCGTGGTTCTTGATGAAGCGACCAGTGCTCTTGACAACGCTGCACAGCGCCATGTGACCGAGTCCATCGACGCACTCGGAGCTACCCGCATCGTGATCGCCCACCGGCTCAGCACCATCCGACAAGCCGACGTGATCGTGGCGTTGGATCAAGGGCGTGTAGTCGAGACCGGCTCCTTCGACGAACTCGTGGAAGCTGACGGCTTCGTTGCATCCCTTGTGCTCCGTCAAATGTTGTGAGCAGTCGATTTAGTGGCCTGGTTCAGGGTTGACGCCGTCGTCGCACCACCCGAACGATCAGGAATCCAATGAAAGCCACTAAGCCGAGCGCGACGAGTGCGCTGATGAGCGGGTTTTGAAAGAAG